>PWRV01000272.1 GCA_003563455.1 Thioalkalivibrio sp. | reverse complement strand
TCCACCACCCGCTCGAAGAAGTCCAGGTCGACGCACTGCGTGGTCGGGTTGGCCGGGAAGTTCAGGATCAGCATCTTCGGCCGCGGCCAGGAATCCTGGATTGCGCGGTGCAGTTCGGCAAAGAAGTCGACGTCGGGCGTCAACGGGACGTGGCGCACGTCGGCCCCGGCGATCACGCAACCGTAGGGATGAATCGGATACGCGGGATTCGGCACCAGCACCGCGTCGCCCGGCCCGAGGATCGCCAGCGCCAGGTGGGCAAGCCCTTCCTTGGAACCGATGGTCACGATCGCCTCGGTCTCCGGATCCAGGTCGACGTCGAAGCGCGCCTTGTACCACCGCGTGACCGCCCGGCGCAGACGCGGAATCCCCTTCGACACGGAGTAGCGGTGGGTGTCTCCGCGCTGCGCGACCTCGACCAGCTTCTCCACGATGTGCACAGGCGTGGGCTGGTCCGGATTGCCCATGCCGAAGTCGATGATGTCCTCGCCGCGGGCCCGGGCCTCGGCCTTCAACTGGTTCACGATGTTGAAGACGTAGGGCGGCAGGCGCTCGATGCGGGGAAAGACGTCGGTCACGGATGGCTTCCTGGATCGTGGCTGAGGACCGCCGGAGCGGCAAGAACGGACGATGCGGGAAAAACGGGTGAAAGTATAACCCGTCGATTCCCCTGTCAACGCGGCTGCGGCCACTGATACCGCCACGGATCCGAAGGGGGCGGCGGCGGCGGGGTCCGACCCGCACAATGCGCGGGCGCTTGCCGCGATCCGCCGATGCCTTTAACGTGAAACCAGAGCCACGGATGGACACGGATCAACACGGCTCTTTTTTGATTGAAGCCCGATCCGTGTTGATCCGTGTGTATCCGTGGCTGGACTTTTCATCCTTCGGGGTGGCCCGGAGCCATGCGAGTCAGGTGGCGCATATGCAGATCACGCAGATCACCGGCGAAGACCAGAACATGATCACGGGCTACGGCCACGACCACGTGGCCGTGAACGGGGTGCGCTACACGACCAGCCTGATCCTGCGCCCGGACGGGATCCTGCCATCCTGGCCCGTCGCCGAGGCTCCTGGCCTGCAGACCGGTGACCTGTCGTGGGTGCGCGAAAACCCGCCCGAGATCCTGCTGCTCGGAACCGGCGTGCAGCAGGTCTTCCCCCCGCGTGCGGTGTGGCGGGAACTGCGGCTGGAACCCTGGGGCATCGAGATCATGGACACCGCGGCGGCCTGCCGCACCTACAACCTGATCGTCGCGGAAGGACGCACTGTCGCGGCCGCCCTCATCGTCGACAACCGAACCGCCGAAAGCTGACGGCCGACTCAGGGACGCGGCAGCAACACGTCTTCCGACAGACCCCGAGCGTGCAGCAGACGACGCAGGCGCTTCAGGGCCTCCATCTGAATCTGCCGGACCCGTTCCCGCGTCACGCCGATCTCGGCACCCACCTGCTCCAGCGTGCAGCGTTCAAAGCCATGCAGTCCGAAGCGCCGCACCAGCACCTCGCGCTGCTTCTGGTCCAGCTCCTCCAGCCAGGCGGCGACCAGGTTGCGGATGTCCGCGTCCTCCAGCAGCGCCGAGGGGCCCGCGGAGTTTTCGTCGGGCAGGATCTCGGTAAGCGAGCGATCGCCGTCCGGCCCCACCGCGATGTCGATCGAGGTGGACGGCTCGGACATCGCACGCAGCTTCTGGATCTCGGCGAGGGGCTTACCCATGCGGACCGCCAGTTCTTCCTCGGTCGGCTCTCGCCCCAGTTCCTGCATCAGCGTGCGTGCCACCTTGTTCTGCGCGCGCAGTTCCTTGCTCACGTGCACCGGAATCCGGATGGTGCGCGACTGGTTCATCAGGGCGCGTTCGATGGTCTGCCGGATCCACCAGGTCGCGTAGGTCGAAAAGCGGAACCCGCGTTCGGGATCGAACTTCTCGACCGCGTGCATCAGGCCGAGGTTGCCCTCCTCGATCAGGTCAAGCAGTGCCAGGCCGCGGTTCATGTAGCGGCGCGCAATCTTCACCACCAGCCGCAGGTTGCACTCGATCATGCGCTGCCGGCCCTTGGGATCTCCCGCACGCGCAAGACGGGCGTAGTACACCTCCTCCTCGGGGGTCAGCAGCGGACGGAATTCGATGTCGCGCAGGTAGAGCTGAATCGCGTCGAGTTCCGCCGGGCCCGCGTCGGCCGGGATGCGTTCCACCGCGGCCACGACGAGCGCCTCGTCGGCCATTGCCGATTGCTCGGCGTCATCGATGCCGGGCTCGAGCCCGGGATCATCGCCGTCATGGTCCGGAGCCAGGTCCCTCTCGGCTTCCGTCGGCTCTTCAGGTGCCTGTTTCCGGAATTGGTTCTGTGGGGACATGGGGACGAACTTCTCCGTCTGCGCGCCAGCATTTACCGCCGGGGAAGATAACGCGTCGGATCGACGGCCGCACCGTCGAGCCGGATTTCAAAATGCAGCATGGGGCGTTCCGCCCCCGAATCGCCAAGCCGGGCAATCCGCTCACCGGCACGCACGTTCTGGCCTTCGCGCACCAGCAGTTCCTCGTTGTGCCCGTAAGCGCTGATGAAGCGGGCATCGTGCTTCACGATGATAAGCCGGCCATAACCAACCAGTCCACTTCCGGCATATACCACCTCGCCGCCGGACGCCGCGCGGACGTCGTCGCCGCGCTCGCCGCCGATCGCGATTCCCCGCCGGGTCGTGGCGCTGTTACTGAAACCCCTCAGCACGGGTCCGTCCGCCGGCCACTGCCACTGCGGTGGCCCGGTCGCGGCGACCCGTTCCCGGGGCGTCTCCGGTTGCGCCGGCGCGGCGGCGGGGGCCGGCGTCGCGGACCGCTCAGGCGCCGGTCGCGGCGATCCCGCACGGGCGGTTGCATCGGGAGTCACCGGTGCCGGACGGCTGCCCATCGGCGCGGCGCCGGCGAGCCGAATCCGCTGCCCCGGGTAGATCAGGTAGGGCGGACCGATCCCGTTACGCCGCGCCACGTCGCGCCAATCGAGACCGTGTCGTGTCGCGATGCGATAAAGGGTCTCGTCCCTGCGCACCACGTGCGTGCCCGCTTCACTGCCCCCTCCGCTCGCCACAGGCGCGGAGGGCGTATATGTCGCGCACCCGACAGCCGAGGCCACCGCGACCCCGAGGACGATCCAGAGCAGGAGCGAAACGAAGCGCATCAATCAGCGAAGGTATACAGGGTGATGACCGCAATCAACAGAAAGACCGACGCCCAGCCCAGGCGTTCCATATAGGGCCGCAGGTGCCGATCCGCGTGTGGGCCTGCCCAGGCCATCAGCAGGGCCACGGCAAAGAAGCGCGCTCCCCGGCCCAGCACCGAGGCAATCACGAAGGGCAGCAGCGGCATCGCCAGCGCACCCGCGGTGACCGTGAACAGCTTGTAGGGGACTGGCGAAAAGCCGGCGATCAGGACCACCCACACGCCCCAGACCGCAAACCAGTCCTGTGCCATCTCCAGGTTTTCCCCGTGACCCATATCAATGATCCAGGGCTCGACCAGCTCGAACGCGAGCACGCCGATCGCGTAGCCGAGCAAGCCCCCCAGCACCGAGAACAGCGTCGTGAGCGCGGCGAGGCGGAGCGCCTCACGCGGGCGCGCCGCGGCCATCGGTGCCAGCATCACATCGGGCGGCACCGGAAAGAACGACGACTCGGCAAACGAGAGTCCGGCCAGGTAACGGGAGGCGTGGCGATGCCGCGACCAGTCCATCACGCGATCGTAGAGCGGCTCGAAGACCCTCACTGCTCCGCTCCCGAGAGCATCGGAACGAAGCACACCGTGTCCAGCAGGTCGCGCACGAAGGCCTCGGCAGTGTGGGTGTAGCGTACCAGCTGCTGCCGTCCGTCCACGCCTTCAACCGGTGCAACGAGGCGGCCCCCGGGCGCCAGTTGCGTCAACAGCTCGTGCGGCACTTCGCGGGGTGCGGCGGTCAGCACGATACCGTCGAAAGGCGCCCGGGCCGCCCAGCCCTCCGCCCCGTCCCCGTGCAGCAGGCTCACATTGTTGATGCGCAGCCGCGTGAGCAGCTCGCGCGCGGAGCGACTCAGTGCCCGGATGCGTTCGACCGAAAAGACGCGGTCGACCAGATGGGCGAGTACGGCGGCCTGATAGCCGGACCCGGGCCCCACCTCCAGCACCGTACGAACCGGACCGCCCTCCAGCAGGGCTTCGGTCATGCGCGCGACGATGAACGGCTGCGATACTGTCTGCCGGTAGCCGATCGGCAGCGCGATGTTCTCGTAGGCGCGGTGCACCAGCGCCTCCTCCACGAACAGATGCCGCGGCACCTGCCGGATGGCTTCCAGCACGGCCGCGTCGTGGATACCCAGTTCCGCCAGCTGGCGGATCAGCCGGTCGCGCGCGCGCTGCGAGGTCAAGCCTGCTCCGAGCATGTCAATCGCCACCGGCGTCGCCCTCCAGCCAGCGACCGACGGTATCGATTGCCTCGAACTGCGTGAGGTCCACCTGGATCGGCGTTACCGACACGAAGCCCTCCCGGACCGCGAAGAAATCCGTGCCGGGACCCGCGTCCTGTTCGGGCCCCGCCGGCCCGACCCAGTAGATCGGCCGCCCGCGGGGATCGGTGGTCTGCACCACCGACTCGGACTTGTGCCGGTGACCGAGCCGGGTTGCCTGTACGCCGCGGATCGCCTCGAACGGCAGGTCCGGGACGTTCACGTTCAGAATGGTTGCGGCCGGCAAGGGGACGCGGTGCAGCCGGTCGAGCAGATTCAGCACCACGCGCGCGGCGGCATCGTAATGTTCCATCCGCGGTCCGACCAGGGAGACCGCGATCGCCGGCAGACCCAGAAAACGTCCCTCCATGGCGGCAGCGACTGTCCCGGAATAGAGCACATCGTCACCCAGATTGGCCCCGGCATTGATACCGGAGATCACCAGGTCCGGTTCGCGTTCGAGGAGACCGGTAATGGCCAGGTGGACGCAGTCGGTCGGGGTGCCGTCGACGCCGACGTCGCCATTGTCCAGGGCCTGTGCCCGGAGCGGGTGTACCAGGGTCAGGCTGTTGCTGGCGCCACTGCGATCCCGGTCGGGCGCCACGACCCACACCTCCGCCCGGTCGCGGAGGTGCCGGGCCAGGCACTGGATACCGGGCGCGTGGATGCCGTCATCATTGCTGACCAGGATACGCATGGGCGAACAAACGGGGGACGTAGCCGCCTAATATACTGGAAACGATCGGTCGCGCACTGAATCCGGGTTGATCGACCGGCCGCACCGCCCTGCGATAACCGGTCAGCCCCCGCCCACTCCCGATGCGATGAAACCGCGGATGAAACACGACGACGACCCCAACGACATCGGACACTTCCTGCGGGCAATCGGCGAGGTCCGGCGCCTGGAGCACGACCGCGCGGACGTGCGTCCCGCCCGGCCAAGCGCGCGTGCACGGAAGCGGCGCGAGGACGAACAGGCGGTGCTGCGCGATCTCCTGAGCGACCCGGTGAACGCCACCGACCTGCAACCCGGCGATGAACTGCGCTTCCTGCGGCCCGGTGTCAGCCGCCGGGTGTTCCGCAACCTGAAACGTGGCCGCTACCGCGTGCAGGAGGAGCTGGACCTGCACGGTCTGTTCGCCAGCGAGGCGCGCAGGTCGGTTGCCGAATTCCTTACCGAGGCGCGCTCTGCCGGCCGGCTCTGCGTAAGGGTGGTGCATGGCAAGGGGCTGCGCTCACGACAACAGGGACCTGTGCTGAAGGGCCTGCTGGATCACTGGCTCCG
>PWRV01000018.1 GCA_003563455.1 Thioalkalivibrio sp. | reverse complement strand
GTCTTCCTTCAGGATGCGGCCACAGGGGTGGTGACCACGTGGCTACGATGGACCGGTATTACGGCCCATATCGATGGCTACCTGATCACGATTCGGTCGGGTGTGCTGGAGATCGCGGATGCGTGTTCCGGGCTTCGCTTCGTGTTGGTGAGCTTGATGCTGGCCAGCTTTTTCGCGTTCTTCTGGCTGCGCCGGTGGCGGTCTCGGATCCTCTTGGTTGCGGCAGCCGTATTCGCGTCCATGCTGGGCAACTGGGTGCGCATCTATACGCTTGTGCTGATCGGCGATTGGACTTCGATGCAGCACTACCTGATCACCGAGAGCCACTATGCCTACGGCTGGGTGATCTTCTACCTGTTCATGGCCCCCGTCCTCTGGTTTGGCCTTTGGCTCGAATCCCGAGAGCCGCGCGGCCCAGCTCGCAGGGGATTGCCCAGGGTCGGGCATGTCTCCTCACCCGCTGCCTTTCTCGTCGTTGCAATTCTTGCTGCTGCCACGGTCGCAAGCCCTGCCTTGCTGCGTGGTGGCGACCTGCCAGCCGAATCGCATCAGGTTGAGCTTCTGCCAGATCCCCCTGAGGCGTGGGAGAGGGTGGACGCCGCTGAGGATTGGCAGCCGCAATTTGTGAAGCCCCACGTGGTGGGTCACGAGGCCTTCGTCTCTCAAGCGGGACATCAGGTGGACGTCTTCCTGGCTCGGTACCTCAGCCAACAGCCGGGGTCAAAGCTCATTGCAAACATGAATACGCTGAATCCCGGGTGGCGAATCCTGTCCACGAGCACGCTGGACGTCCCCATCGCCGATAAGAGCCGTCGGATGCAAGCTGACGAGATCGCTTCGAGGACCGGGCGGCGCCTGCTCCTAAGTTGGTACGTGGTCGGCGGGCGCCACACTCACGACGAAAAGCTCGCCAAGCTGCTCGAAATCCCTGCCCTGTTCTCGGGTCGTCGGGATGGCGCGGTGATTTCCGTCTCCGCGTCCTGCGACGTAACCTGCGATAGCGCGGAGGCGGCGCTTAGCGAATTCCTGGAGGCTGGTGGCCACGGTCTTGAGACGGTGGCGGCGGGCGCCCTTGATCCAACATCGGGCGAATCCCCCGGATCCGGGCACACACATGCCGGCGACGATTCACTGGGCGGTTCGTGAGAGTCCAAACGCGAACGTGTGGTCGAGCCGCGGAGCGGGGTTGCGCTCACGCGATCCATGGAAGACCATGCGCGGCTGGCGCATCGATATCCCGTGCATACTCCCCCCCTGGGTATCCGTGCTGACGCCTTTATCCAACTTAGGGTCTCTCCCGGGCGCGAGGTGGCCGGGGAAGGGCTCGTCGGGCTGTTCTGAATATGTTTAGCGTGTACCGAAAAATCTTCGACCTCCTGGATCGGCGCGAACGCATCCGCTTCGGCCTATTGCTTGGAATGATTCTGGTGATGAGCCTTCTGGAGGTCGCCGGTGTTGCCTCGATTATCCCGTTCCTTGCGGTGCTGTCGGATCCCCAGGTGATCCACCAGACCCCTTACCTCCAGGTGTTCTATGAGGGCCTGGGTTTCCAGTCGGATCGTGCGTTTCTGCTGTTTCTGGGTATTGTGGTGTTCGGGCTGGTCGTCTTCGGCCTGGCGTTCAAGGCGGTGACGCTCTATGCGCTCACCCGGTTCAGCACGATGCGCAACTATTCGATCTCCACACGGTTGTTCGGTAGCTACCTTTCACAGCCGTTTGTCTGGTTTTTGAGCCGGCACAGCGCGGATCTCGGCAAGACAATCCTTTCGGAGGTGGATCAGGTTATTGGTAAATCCATCATACCGGCGCTGACGTTGCTCGCGCATATCACGGTGGTCTTTGCCTTGGCAGTTCTCCTCTTTCTGGTTGATCCGGTCGTCGTGGCGATCGTCATTGCTGTCCTCGGCGGATCCTACGGTCTGATCTATTTCGGCATTCGAGGTCTTTTGACCCGGATCGGTGAGCAGCGCGTGCACGCCAACCGCGAACGCTACCAGGCGGCGAACGAGGCCATGGGGGGGATCAAGGATGTCAAGATGCTGGGGCTTGAAGACGCCTATCTGAGGCGTTTCCGCAGGCCAGCAGCGGTTTTCGCGCGCACCCAGGCGCTCGCCGCGATCCTCGGGACCATTCCACGGTACGTGCTGGAGGCCGTGGCTTTTGGCGGTATGTTGATCATTGTTCTTGTGCTGCTGGCACGAGCGGAGGGGCGTCTCGAAGAGGCGATACCCGTGCTCGGCGTATTCGCTTTCGCCGGGGTGCGCATGTTTCCCGCGATGCAGAAGGTTTACGACAGCTTCACGAAGCTCAGATTTGGTGGGTACGCGCTGGATGCTCTTCACCGGGAATTGACGGAGTCCCGGCCCGCCCATCCGCTGCCAGCCCAGAAAGGCGAGGCGCTGGACCTTAAGGAGCGTCTCACACTCGAGAACATTTATTATTCCTATCCTTCAACGGACAAGCCGGCCCTGAACGGGTTGAGCATGAGCATCGACGCCCTGACCACGGTTGGCGTCGTTGGCGGGTCCGGTGCAGGCAAGACCACAGCAGTGGATGTGATTCTCGGACTGTTGTGGCCACAGGATGGCGTGTTGCGGGTGGATGGCGTAGTGATAAATGAACACAATCGCCGCGCCTGGCAGCGTTCAATCGGCTATGTTCCGCAGCACATTTTCCTCGCGGACGAAACCGTGGCCGCGAACATCGCCTTTGGTGTTCCGCGCAAACAAATCGACATGGACGCCGTCAAGCGCGCGGCGCGGCTCAGTGAGTTGGACCGGTTCGTGACCGAGGAATTGCCCCAAGGGTACGAAACCATGGTGGGGGAGCGGGGCGTGCGGCTGTCGGGGGGGCAGCGGCAGAGGATCGGTATCGCCCGAGCCCTCTATTACGATCCCTCCGTACTGGTGTTCGACGAGGCCACCAGTGCTCTGGATAACCTGACGGAACGAGCGGTCATCGATGCCGTGCACAATCTTTCTGGCGCGAAGACGATCATCATGATTGCGCATCGATTGACCACCGTTCAGCGGTGCAACGAGATCATTCTGCTGGAAGAGGGGCAGATCGCCGCGCGCGGTAGTTACGAAGAACTCATGGAGGAAAGCGAGGCGTTCCAGAGGCTGGCCTCTGCCGCCGCCTGAGTTTCGAGTGGAAAGGGCTCCCAAAATGAACGGCGTATCTGTGCAATGCGGGGCTTTCCTGGGGCGACAGGAAACCTGCGTGGCTCCCGTTCTCGGGGGAACCGAGTTCTCTCGCCACCCTTACAGGTTTGCGATCCCGCCTGTCGCAGCCGACTGCAGTCTAACCAATGCGAATATCTCCAATGGGTTCCAAACCAAAACCAAGGGTGTGAGCGGCTTCGAGCAATGACAGACGACCCCAGGTTCCAATCCGACCACTTGGTCTGGGTGGTCGCCCCTCGCGTCGGTACATCCTCGGAGACATGGTTGTGGCGGCAGTTACGGGGGTTCGCCCAGGTGCGTCCCGTTGCATTCGCATGGGGGCGGGAGAACCCGGATGTTTATCCGCTCTCAGGCATCCCGTTTTCAATCGTTCCTTTTGCCCATAAGCAGGATGTGGGACTTGGCCGGGCATGGCGTCGATTACTAGCTTGGCCGAGCGGAAATTACTGTAAGTCAGCAAGCACAGAGCGCCGCTGGTTTCTGGCGCAGGCCCGCTCATCTGCGCCGTCAGCAATGCTCTGCCACTTCGGTCACACTGCGCTCCGAATGCTTCCGGTTGCGCGAGAATTGGATATTCCTGTGATCGCCCATTTTCACGGTCTGGATCTTTCATCCTCACTTCAGAATAAATGGTATAGGTGGAGCCTCGAAGACCATTTGCACAGCTTTGCAAAACTCGTAGTTGTGGGTAGTCACCAATATCAGTTTCTTCTGGATAAAGGTGTTCCGTCCGAAAAGTTGTCCACAATTCCCTGTGGCGTGCCGGTCGAAGAGTTCCTGCCGGTCTCAAGGGAGGCCAGCAACCCTGTTCAGTTTGTCGCGGTCTCGCGACTCACCGAATTCAAAGGCCTGGACGTTTCTCTCAGGGCATTCGCCTTTGTCCGGCAGACAATCCACGAAGCAAGGTTTGTAATAATCGGAGAAGGCCCGGAGGCTTCATCGCTCCAGAGCCTCGCCAACGCACTCGGCATAGTGGACGCGGTCCGGTTTATGGGCGCGCGCCCCGAATCGGAGGTGCGCGAAACGCTGCACAATTCAGATGTCTTTGTTCAGCATTCGCGTACTGGCCGTAATGGCTGGGTTGAAGGATTCGGCGTCTCGATTGCCGAGGCCGCAGCTTGTGCGTTGCCCGTGGTAGTCACAGACTGCGGCGGGATTCCGGACCAAGTTGTGAATGGGCATACGGGTTTCATCACCAGAGAGGGCGACATTGAGCAATTCGGTCAGGCAATGCTAGCCTTGGGCTTGGATGCGGGGCTCCGAAAAAAGCTTGGACAAGCAGGACGAGATAACGTGGTCCGACATTTCGATACAGCGGGCCAAGTAAAGAAATTGGAGTCAATTATTCTGGGAAGCCTGAAGGAGGTCTGAGATAAGTTACGGCGCGGCGCCCCCTCAGGGGTGCGGCGCCCCCTCAGGATATTAGGTTCTTTGTCATTTCACGTGGATTTAAGGATGGAGCCCGCCGGGCTGCCGATGAGGTAGATCATGGTGATGAAGGTGGCGGTGTTACGGTATCCCCGAGCTCTGGCGCGGGCCGCCTGGAACAGCCCATTGAAGCCCTCCAGCCGGGCATTGGTGTAGGTCGAGGTCCAGCGTTGCACCACGCGTCGCGCATGGGTCTTCAGGGTCGCGAGCGCCTTGCGCACCGGCTCCAAGCGCGGCGTGTCGCCAACCAGGGCCCGGGCGTAGTTCAGGAAGTGGGTGATCCGCCACCGCGCCGCCCTGGGCGTGCGCGCCTTACGGATCCACGGCAGCTTCTCTTTCAGCTTCCAGGCGGTCATGGTGTCCAGCCCCTGCTTGGTCATCTCGGCGATCGCGACCAACTGGTTGGTGGTGAGGTGATCCACGTGGCCGCGCTTGAGCACCGCCCAGCGCAGGTGGTTCGGCAGTGGCTTCTCCTTCCCCTCAAGCTTGCGCACCGCATCCACCGAGCGGGTGAACAATTGCACGATGTGGAACCAGTCGACCGTGATCGAGGCTTCCGGCAGGTGCTGCTCGACGCCGCGCAGGAAGGCCGGCGACATGTCGCAGACCACCTCCAGGATCTGCCCGGGCTCACCTCCGTGTGCGCGCAGGAACGCGGCGAATTGGCGCAGCGTGTCCTTGCCGCGGCCAGGCGTCACGAACAGCACCGGCTCCTTCCTGCGGGCCATGTCGATGAACACCGTGACGTAGTGGTGCCCGCGCTTGCAGGCGGTCTCGTCGAGGCCGATGGCACGCACTGCACGCAAGTCAAAGCGCTCGACGGCCTGATCCACGTAGTAGCGCACGATCCGCCACAGGCGGGTATCGGTGATGCCCATCAGCCGGGCCGCGGCCAGCACGGGCATCTCCCGGACCAGCGCCAGTGCGGCTTGCTCGAACAGCAGGGTGAAGGCGCTGCCCTTGCGCGCCCACGGCACTTCGACCAGGTGCACACCGTGCTTCGGACAGTTCACCCGCGGCACCGACGCGGTGATGTAGCACTCATGCTGGAAGAAGTTGAGATGGCGCCAGCGCTTCTCGGTGAAATCATGCGCCGGACACAGCGCGCCGCACTGCGGACACGGGTAGCGGGCACCACGTTCGCCCTCCACCTGCAGGTACAGTTTATGCGGCTGGGTCGAGG
>PWRV01000282.1 GCA_003563455.1 Thioalkalivibrio sp. | reverse complement strand
GGCGATCTGCACCCGTTGGTCCAGGCGGCCCTCCCGCGGCTCCGGGCGGATCCGGACTTCCACTGGCGGCCCGATCATCAGGGGCTGGTCTTCGAAATGGGGCCGCTCGCGCGGCAGGTAGCGCATCCGCTGATCGCGTCGATGCTGGCACGGCAGGGCGTTCCGGATTCCTGGATCCGCGTACTGGCGCGGGTGCTGGAACTCGCCGGCGCGCTACAATCGCTCGAAACGGGTGTCGAGCCGTTGCCGGGCATCGCCTGGCAGCATGGCGACAACGAATCGGTGGTGGCGCTCGACATGGTGCGCGGGGTCCTGATGCACTGGCAGGAGACGGGTCCGGACGGGATACGGGACTACCGGATCGTGGCGCCGACGGAGTGGAACTTTCATCCGCAGGGACCCGCCCGCGAGGGCCTGCTGCAGCTTCGGGCGACCGACGAGGCACGCCTGCGGGAGATGGTCACGCTGCAGGTGATGGCGCTCGATCCCTGCGTGCAGTATGAACTGGAGATCCTCCATGCATGAGATGGCACTGGCCGAAGGCATCCTCAGGATCATCGAGGACCAGGCCGCGGCGGGCGGATTCGAGCGTGTACGGCGCGTGCGCGTGGAGGTGGGAAAGCTCGCGGGCGTCGAGGTCGAGGCGCTCCGCTTCAGCTTCGATGCGGTGATGAACAATAGCGTGGCCGAATCGGCGGTTCTTGAAATCCTGGAAACGCCGGGACAAGGTTGGTGCCTGGACTGCGGCACCACGGTCGAGATTGGCGCGCTTTACGATGCCTGCCCGCTCTGCGGCGGTTACCAGGTGCACGCGTCGGGCGGCATGGAGATGCGGGTGCTGGATCTGGAGGTGGACCGGTCCGCCGAAGCGCCGGGGTAACCGGTGGCGGCGCGTGCTGGCGACCCGCCATCGCGTGCGAACATGAGCCAGCGCAACGCCGCAGCCGCCGGTTCGGGTTATGTTGGGTGAACGGTGGCGGGTTGGCCCTGCGGGTTAGCCGCCGCTCTGTGATGCGCGCCCACCGCGGACGATTCCAGCCCGGGCCGCAGGAACGATAGACGGATTTCGGGAGATTGCGCATGTGTACGGTATGCGGTTGCGGAGAAGGTGAGACCCGGGTGGAAGGCCGTCCGGTGGGTGCGCACGCGCACGAGCATCGGCATGCCGATGGCACCGTGCACAGCCATCCGCACGATCACGGAGGCGAGGGTGGCCAGGCGGATGCCCATCACCACGGTCATGAGCACCATCATCACCATGAACACGTGCATCGCCATGCGGACGGCTCGGTGCATGTGCATGCTCACGATCATGAAGACGTCCACGGACACGGTCACGGGCATGAGCACCGGCACGAGCATGCGCACGAACACCGGCATGCCGATGGCACCGTGCACAGCCACGCACACGATCACGCCGCCGAACACGGGCACGGGGGCGGCCACGATCACGCGCATGAAAACCCGCACAGTCACGAACACCGGCACGCGGACGGGACCGTGCACGCCCACCCGCACGACCACGCGGGCCAGCATGGCCACGGTACCGCGCACGAACACGAACACCGTGAGGATCCCGCCGATGCGACCCGGGGCGGGGACAGGCACTACGGCCACGGGCCTGCCCACGCCCACGCCCCCGGAATGACCCAGGAGCGCATGGTCCGCATTGAACAGGACATCCTGGGCAAGAACAACGAATACGCACAGGCCAACCGTGAGCTGTTTCAGCGCGAGGGTGTGCTCGCGCTGAACCTCGTCTCCAGCCCCGGATCCGGCAAGACCAGTCTGCTGACCGCGACCATCGAGCGCCTGCAGGGGCGCATGCCGGTCAGCGTGATCGAAGGTGACCAGCAGACCAGCAACGACGCCGACCGCATCCGCGCGACCGGCGCACCGGCAGTCCAGGTGAACACGGGCAAGGGCTGCCACCTCGACGCCCACATGATCGGCCACGCGGTTGAACACCTGAAGCTTCAGGGCAGGGGGCTGCTGCTGATCGAAAACGTCGGCAACCTGGTCTGCCCGTCGGCTTTCGACCTGGGCGAGGCGCACAAGGTGGTGATCCTCTCGGTCACCGAGGGCGAGGACAAGCCACTGAAATATCCCGATATGTTCCACGCCTCCGACCTGATGGTGCTGAACAAGGTCGACCTGCTGCCTTATGTGGATTTCGACGTGGAACGTTGCATCGAGTACGCGCGCCGGATCAACCCGAAGCTCGAGGTGCTGCAGGTCTCCGCCCGCACGGGCGAAGGCATGGAGGCCTGGCTGGACTGGCTGGAGGGGCGACTGGGCGGAAATGCGGCGTCGAGCACGGAGGTCGAGGCCCTGCGCCGACGTATCGCGGAACTGGAGGCGCAGCTCAATGAAGCCCGGAAGGAGCACTGAGCCGGCCTCCGGCTTGCGCATGGCGTCCTGATGAGGTCGTCACGGCCCGGCGCCGTCCACCCGTCCCGATCCGCCCCTTTCCCGCCTGCGGACACGTCCGCCAGGGCCCGGGGACCGATTTGCAAATCGGTACCCGAATCGGCTCGCTCGAACGCCCGGAGCGGAGTTCGAACCCCGGAAGGCGGATCCGAAGGGAGGAGACCCGTATGCCGGGAGTAGCGGGGGCGGCGGTCAGCGCCGACACCAGACGCTGCCGCATCCGCGTTCGCGGACAGGTCCAGGGCGTCGGTTTCCGTCCCTACGTCTACGGGCTGGCCGAGCAGCTCGGCCTCACCGGCTGGGTCCTCAACGACGCTGCCGGCGTGGACCTCGAAGTGCAGGGGAGCCCCGCGGCCGTGGGCGCGTTTCTGCGTCGGCTTCCCGCCGAAGCACCGCCACTTGCCCGACTCGATGGCGTGGAGACGACCGAGGTCGAACCGGAGACTGCGGGTACCGAGCAGGGCTTCACGATTGCTCCCAGCCGCTCCGGTGCGGTGCGCACCGGCATCACCCCGGACGCCGCCGTGTGCCCGGCCTGTCTCGCGGAGCTCTTCGACCCGGCGGACCGCCGTTACCGGTACCCCTTCATCAACTGCACCCACTGCGGCCCGCGCTATACCCTGACCCGCGCGCTCCCCTACGATCGCCCGAACACCAGCATGGCGGCATTCACCCAGTGCCCGCCCTGCCAGCAGGAATACGACAATCCCGGCGACCGCCGTTTTCACGCTCAGCCCAACGCCTGTCCGGACTGCGGTCCCCGTCTGTCCCTCCTGACGTCCGACGGGCAGCCGGTGGGCACGGCCGACCCGATCGCCGAGACGGTGCGACGGCTTCGCGAAGGCGAGATCCTGGCCGTCAAGGGCCTGGGTGGCTTCCACCTGCTCTGCGACGCCCGCAATGCCGACACGGTCGCGCGGCTGCGTGCCCGCAAGCACCGCGAGGAAAAGCCGCTCGCCGTGATGGCCGCAAACCTGCACGCCCTTGAGGGACTGGTTGCTTTCGGTGACGCGGAAGAGCAGCTCCTGCGCTCGCGCGACCGGCCGATCGTGCTGCTTCGCAAGCGGGCCGACTGTGACGCGACCTTGCCGGGCGTCGCCCCGGGGCTGGCCTGGCTGGGTGCAATGCTCGCCTACACGCCGCTGCACTACCTGCTGTTCCACGAGGCTGCGGGCCGCCCGGCCGGCACTGACTGGCTGGAGGCGGATGACGCCGATCCCTGGCTTCTGGTTTGCACCTCGGCGAATCCGGGTGGCGAACCGCTGGTCATCGACAACGATGAGGCGGTCGCACGGCTCGCGGGCATTGCCGACGCCCTGCTGGTGCACGACCGCGACATCGTCGTGCGTTGTGACGACCCGGTGATCCGGGTGGGCGCGGGTGGCGCTTCCTTTCTGCGCCGCGCGCGTGGCTATACGCCGGTGCCGATCGGTTTGCCGCGCAGCGGACCGTCCGTGCTGGCGCTGGGCGCCTGGCTGAAGAACACGCTCTGCGTAACCCGCGACGACCAGGCCTTCCTGTCCCAGCACATCGGCGATCTCGACAATGCTGCGACGTGCCGTTCGCTGGACGAGGTCGCGCGCCACCTGCTCGAGATCCTCGAGATTCGTCCGGAGCGCGTCGCCTGCGATCAGCACCCCGACTTCTACAGCAGTCAGCTTGCCGCCGCGGTCGCCCACGAGCTCGACGTTCCTTTGATTCGGGTGCAGCATCACCATGCCCATCTCGCGGCGGTGCAGGCCGAGCACGGAATCGATGAAGCCGTGCTGGGTATCGCGATGGACGGCGTCGGCCTCGGCAGCGATGGCACCCCCTGGGGCGGCGAATTGCTGCGCCTGGACGGCGGCAGCTTCGAGCGTCTCGGCCACATCGCCCCGCTCGCGCTGCCCGGTGGCGACCGCGCCGCGCGCGAACCCTGGCGCATGGCCGCTTCGGCGCTTTACGCGCTGGGTCGGGGAGAGGAAATCGCCGCGCGCTTCTCCGACAACCCGCTCGCGCCAAGGCTGTTCGAACTGCTGGAGCGCGGAATCAACAGCCCGCCGACCACCAGCCTCGGCCGCCACTTCGACGCCGCTGCCGGTCTGCTCGGCGTCAAGCCCGTGCAGCGCTTCGAGGGACAGGCCGCGATGCTGCTGGAAGGCCTTGCCGAGCAGCACGGTCCCGCCGAACCCCTCCCGAATGGCTGGACCATCGATGCCGAACACACTTTGAACCTGCTCCCGGTGCTGGCCTGGCTGGCCGACCGCGCACCGCAAAGCGGCGTCAAGCCGCCGCCTGTCTCGCGCGGCGCGCACGCTTCCGGAAGTCGCTACCAGCCATTCGCCGCTGCCGTCTTCCACGCGACCCTTGCCGCGGCCCTCGCCGACTGGATCCGATGCGTCGCCGAGGCCACGGAGATTCGTCATCTTGTCTTCAGCGGCGGTTGCGTGCTGAACCAGGTGCTGATGACCGAAGTCGAACAACGCCTGACTGGCGGCGGCTTCCATGTCCACCTCCCGCGCCTGGCCCCGGCCAACGATGGCGGCCTCAGCCTCGGTCAGGCCTGGATTGCGATGAACGTGGAAGCTCGGTCCTGAACCCGATTCCCGTCCGCTCGGCCGGGAATCCAGTAGAATCCGCCTTCAACCCTCTTGCACAAGCCTGCCCAGGTTATCCGATGCCCAGCGCCCGACCCCTTCACGATTGCTATTTCTGCCGCGTTTCCGCCGGCATGGCCGATCCGTTCATTTTCGAGAACCGCTCGTTCGTGGGCATCTTCGACACCAATCCGGTCAACCCGGGGCACGCGCTCGTCATTCCGCGACGGCACGTGGTTTCGCTCTTCGAGCTCAACGAAACCGAGCAGTCCGATTATTTCGACGCCATTCACGGCGTACGGCGGGCGATCGAGTCGACGGACATGAGAGCACGGTACCGGAGCATGCTGACCCGCGAGGACCTGCGGGAGCGGCCGAAAGACCACATCGAGGACGTGCTGAATCTCCCCTTCCTGGGCCGGCGGCCCGATGCCTACACGGTTGGCAACAACGACGGTCGGGCGGCGGGGCGGAGCATCGACCACCTGCACGTGATCCTCCTGCCGCGCTACGAAGGCGACGTGGAGGACCCGCGAGGCGGTATCCGGAACATCATCCCCGAGCGAGCCAAATACCATCGTCACCACCGTAGGGTTCCGGGACCGCATGCCCGGAGCGTACCTGAATCCGAGCATTAGGCCTCCGCCGGTCCGGCCCGAGGTGAACCAGGCCGATCACAATGCAGTGGCTCAATCCTGCGCGGCGTGTTCCGGATAAACAGAAGATGCGGGGCTTCATTTACGACCGCCTGATTCTGGGCCTGACAACGCGCTGGTATGCCGAAGTACTCGAGCGGGTGCCGGAGGGCGCGGCGGTGCTCGACGTGGGCGT
>PWRV01000101.1 GCA_003563455.1 Thioalkalivibrio sp. | reverse complement strand
TCGCGCCCGATCTCGACGACGGTTTCGGGGGTCATGGTCCGGTCACCTCCCAATCGCGGGCGCCGCCGGCACGAAGGCGTCGGCGGGGGTTCATACAAAGAAGCTGGAGGCAAGGGTGCCCATGATCAGCGCCCAGCCGTCCACCAATACGAAGAGCATCACCTTGAAGGGCAGCGAGATGATCAGCGGCGAGAGCATCACCATGCCCATCGACATCAGGACGCTGGCCACCACCAGATCGATGATCAGAAACGGAATCAGGATCAGGAAACCGATCTGGAAGGCCGTCTTCAGCTCGCTGGTCACGAAGGAAGCAACCAGCAGCGTGAAGGGCACGTCGTCCGGAGATTCGAAGCCGTCGCGGCCGCTGATGCGCGCGAACATCGCGAGGTCGTTTTCACGGGTCTGGGCCAGCATGAATTCGCGGATCGGCCCGCTGGCCTCGACCACCGCCTGTTCCGCGCCCAGTTCCTCCTGCATGTAAGGCTGCACCGCGACGACGTTGATCTGGTCGAAGACCGGTGCCATAACGAACAGCGTCAGGAACAGCGCCAGTCCGATCAGGACCTGGTTGGAGGGGGTCTGCTGCGTTCCCAGACCCTGCCGCAGCAGGGCCAGCACGATGATGATCCGGGTGAAGGCGGTCAGCATGATCAGGCCTGCCGGCAGCAGGCTGAGCAGCGTCATCAGGATCAGGATCTGCAGCGTGACCGAGTAGGTCTGCTCGCCTTCCGGACCGGTCGTGACATTCAGTACCTCGAGACCGGCCTGGCCCCAGGCGGGCTGGATCGATACGCCGAGCAGCACCAGCACCGGCAGCACGAGATTGTGCAGTCTCACGGCGTGGGCTCCCGGTTGATCGCCGCGCGCAGGCGCTGGGCGAACGGGGAGTCGGATCGCGCGGTGCCCTCCTGCGCGGCCCGGCCCTCGACACGGATCGGCTCGTCCAGCACGTGCAGGGTCTGCACGCGGCCAGGGGCCACGCCGACCAGCAGCTGCCGTTCACCCACCTGGACCAGCACCATGCGCTCCCGCGATCCCAGGGAGATGCCCCCCAGCACGCGGAATTCGCTGCCAAGGCGCGACTGGAAGCCCCCGACCCGGCGCATCAGGAAGGCCAGGACCAGGATCGCGGCGATCACCAGGATCAGCCCCACCAGCAGCTGCGCGAGATAGGCCGCGTCCATTCCGGCACCGGCGGGAACCGGCCATGCGCCGCCGGTCTCGGCCAACAGCGCGCCCGGAAACAGCCCAACGACTGCGGCCGCGCCGCGCCGATGCACGATCCGAGGCGACCGTCTGCTGGCGAGGCACCGCATCACTTCAGCTTCTTCACGCGTTCGGCAGGGCTGATCACGTCGGTGAGCCGGATGCCGAACTTCTCGTTCACCACCACGACCTCGCCGTGCGCGATCAACGTGCCGTTCACGAATACGTCCAGCGGCTCCCCGGCCAGCCGGTCGAGTTCCACGATCGACCCCTGGTTGAGCTGCAGGAGGCTGCGAATCGCGATGCGGGTGCGCCCGATCTCCGCGGAGAGGGTCACCGGAATGTCCAGCACCACCTCCAGGTTCACGTCGTCGCGTTCTCCGGTGGCCGACGGCTCATCGGAAAGCGACTCGAAGCTCGCCTTCTCGAAGGACTCCTGCGCTGGATCGCGCGCCTCGGTGTGGTCGGCACCCTTGTCCGGCTGCCCCTTTCGGGATCCGGCAGCGCCGGCCGGCGGTTCCTGTCCGGCGTCCTGTTTCGTGTCGTCGCTCATGACTCGTGATCCTCTGGATGTTCAGTTCGAGCGCGCGATGCGCTCGGTCACCTGGATGGCGTTCCTGCCGCCGGAAACGCCGAAGCGGCCGCGGGCGACGGGTATGCCCTCCGCGCGCAGCAGGTGCTGGCGCGGCAGTTCCACCGGGATGATGTCGCCCGGCTTCAGCCGCATCACCTGCCCCAGCGTCAGCCGGGTTTCCGCCAGCAGGGCCACCGCCTCGACCTCGGCGGTCTTCAGTTCATCGCGCAGGCCGCGGACCCAGCGCTGGTCCTGGTCCGGGCGGTCACTCTGGAAGCCTGCGTCGAGCACCTCGCGAATCGGTTCGATCATGAAATACGGCAGGGTCACGTGGAGGTCGCCGCCGCCGCCGTCGAGGTCGACCCGGAAGCTCATCACCATCACCACCTCCGACGGGCTCACGATGCTGGTGTACTCGGGGTTCACCTCGGAGCTCACGTACTCGAAGTCGAGGTCCATCACGGGCGTCCACGCTTTCTTCAGGTCCGTGAAGACCTGGTCCAGCATCACCCGGATCACGCGGACCTCGGTCGGCGTGAACTCCCGGTCCTCGATCTTCGCGCTGTAGCGGCCGTCGCCGCCGAAGAAGTTGTCGACCAGGATCGACACGAGCTCCGGGCCCAGAACAAACAGCGCCGTCCCGTGCAACGGGCGGACCTTCGCGGTGTTCAGGCTGGTCGGCACGGCCAGGGACTGGACGTACTCGGAGAACCTGGTCATGTGCACGCCGTTCAGCGCGATCTCGGCGTTGCGGCGCATCAGGCGGAAGAGACTGATCCGCAGAAAGCGCGCGAAGCGCTCGTTGACCATCTCGAGTGTCGGCATGCGCCCGCGAACGATGCGGTCCTTGCTGGTGAAGTCGTAGGGCCGGGCGATTCCGTCCCGTGCCTGCAGGTCGGTGTCGGTATCCACCTCGCCGCTGTCGACGCCCTCGAGCAGCGCGTCGATCTCTTCCTGGGAAAGCAGGTCTGTCGGCGCCATGATCGACTCACTGCATCACGAAGGAGGTGAAGTAGATCGACTCGACGCCGGGGTTCCCGGTACTCTGTTCGAGAACCTCCCGGATCGTCTGCAGCATCTCCTGGCGCGTCGTCTCCTTGCCCTCGGCGCTGTTGAGATCCTCGTAGGTCTTGCCGCTCAGCAGCATGATCAGGTCGTTGCGGATCACCGGGCTATGCTGGTCCACGGCCTCCCGGACCTTCGGGTCGCGCATGGCCAGCACCACGCCCACCTGCACGAAGCGGATCCGGCCGGGCCCCTCGATGTTGCCAAGCAGCTCCGGCTCGAGGGCCCTGTAGATCAGCGGGCGCTGGGTGTCGGCAGCGGTCGCGTCGGTGGCCGCCGGGTCGTTGCCGAGCACGAAATACAGGGCACCGCCCGCGGCGCCGCCGCCGATCAGCACCGCCACCAGAACCATCAGCACCAGCTTCAGCGCCCCGCCCTTCGGTTTGGCCGCTGTCGCGCCCTCGGCCAGGTTCAGATCGTCTTTTTCCGCCATGTCCCTCGCACCCTTTCTATGCTGCAAGGGTTTGAGCAAATGGCGTGCCACTCGCCTGAGCGGCGAAATTATTATTTATTTTCAGATGGATAAAGAATCAATGCCAGGCATCCGTCGAGGTTTTGACGGATGCCGGAACCGGCGGGTGCCGGAATGCCGGCGCGCGGATACCACCGACCAGAAAAACGCCCTCCCCCGCTTGCGGGGGAGGGTTGGGGTGGGGGCGCGGAGGGGCGAAACCACGACACTCCCACCCCGACGATGAAAACCCCCTCCGCGCTTGCGGGGGAGGGGGAAATCAGGCGTAGAAGTCGACCAGACCCTGGACCGCCGAGGACCCGGAGCGGGTTTCGCCGGCATCCGTCTCCCCCGCAGTGCCGTCCGCTGTGCCCGGCAGCTGCGTCCCCTGCCCGCCGCTGCCATCGGCACTCCCGTGCTCCCGGCCCTCCTCGCGGACATTCACGTCGCCGAGGTTCAGGCCGCTCTCCGCGAACATCTCGCGCAGCCGCGGCAGTGCCGCTTCGACGGCCTCGCGCGTCGTCGCGTGCGGCGCGACGATGTTCACGTGCGTGCGGTCGCCCTCGACCTGCAGGCGCACCTCCAGCGGCCCGAGGTTGGGCGGGCTGACCCTCAGCTCCGCCACCTGCAGGTTCTGATTGACCATCCAGCGGATCCCGTTGCCGAGGGCCCGGTCCCAGCCGGGCTGCTGCAGCGGCACGTCCACATTGAACACGCGGGCCCCGGCGGCATTCCCATTCCCGGGGGCATTGGTCGAACCCGGCTGGCTGCCGGTGGCGGTCTCGCCCGAGGCAGCGGTGACGGTGGCGAGCGATACCGCCTGCGGTGTGGCCTCCGCGACCCGCCCCCCGACCGTTCCCGCCTCGAGCAGCGCACGCAGGGATGCGGCGTCGGCGAGCGAGGCCGCCGACAGTCCCGCGGCAATCGGGGCGTCGGTCAGGCGCGCATCGGCGAACACCGATGCCGACAGGCCCGGCAGCGGAACGGCCGCCATCTCCGCGCCCTGCCCGCCCGCAACCGCAACCGGCGGCAGCACGGAGAACGGCGCGGCCGCACCCTGGCGTGTGTCGACGGGCGGCGTTCCGGGCCCGCCCTGCAGTCCGGCGAGCATCTCGCCGAGCCGGGCCCGAAGCGAGGCGGGATCGCCGCCCGTCCCGCCGTCGCCCGCCGCGCCCGGAGAACCGGCGGTTGCCGCGTGCACGGCCGCCGCGAGCAGATGCAGGTTGTGGAGGGCCCCGGCCTCCTCGATCGACTCCTGCCGCAGCGGATCCGCATCCAGTGTGAAACCCGCCGGAAGCGGCAAGGCCTTGCCGTCTTCCGGCAGCCCGTCACCGCCAAGCTCGGCCGCCAGCAGCGGGGCGAGATCGTCGACCGAAATCTCCTCCGGAAGAGCCGCGGCCACCGCCTCGACCTGCTCCAGCTGCGCCGCCAGGCGCGCCCAGAAATCGCTGCCGGACGCGCCTTCGTCCCCCTGCGGCGCGACCTCCAGGTCATTCAGGGCCTGCAACAGCTGTGCGGGCAGATTCGTCGGAAGCGCTGATGTCTGCATCGGATTGTTCCAGGGTCGGGGACCGCTTCACGCCGGTCGTTCACCGGCCTTCGCCGGCAGGGTCGCCAGATCTTTCACAGGCGGCATCCAAGTTTCATGCCACACGCCGGCGGCTTCAGCGCCTTCCGGGGCCACCGCGCTGACCGAACTCGTCGTTCTCGGCCTGATCGCGCCGCCTCTCCTCGAGGCGCTCCTCTTCCTCGAAGCGTTCCATCGCCTTGCCTACCGCGTCCTGGTGCACCCGGCACTCGGTCCAGTGCCCGCGGCTCTGCTCGAGTTCGGCGCGGGCCCGTTCCACCCGCGCCGCCTGCTCCTCGATGGCCTCGTTCAGCCGGGACAGGAACAGGCGATAGTCGCGGACGTTCATGCCAATCCATTCCGCGCCGTCCTCGAAGCGGCTGGCGTAGTCGCCCCGGTACTCGGTCAGCTGCTCCAGCCGGCGCAGCTGCTCCTCGAGCGCCCGCTGACGCTCGCCGAGGTTCCGCGCGGCGTTCTGCTGGCGGCTCTCGGCCACCCGGGCGACAGGCTGCATGCGTTTGGAACGTGTCATCGTCTTCTTGAGACTCCCTGGTCAAAGCTCGTGATTCAGGCGGTGGCCGGCGCTTCCCGGCCATCGTCGGTCGTGGCTGCGGTTTCCTCGCCGCCGGTCAGGGCGTCGAGCTGCCGGATGCTCTCCCGGAAGGCGACCGGCTCGCGCATGTCCTGCTGCAGATAGGCCTCCAGGCGCGGGAAGTATTCGATCGCGGCGTCGACGCGCGGGTCGGAACCGCGCTGGTACGCCCCGACACTGATCAGGTCCCGGTTGTGCTGGTAGGTGGCGTAGACCTGCTTGAACAGGCGTGCCGCCTGGATCTGGCCGGGGTCGGCGATCTCGTTCATCAGGCGACTGATCGAGGCCTCGATGTCCACCGCGGGGTAGCGCCCGGTCTCGGCGATGCGCCGCGACAGGACCACGTGGCCGTCGAGGATCGCGCGGGCCGCGTCGGCAATCGGGTCGTTGTGATCGTCGCCCTCGGTCAGCACCGTGTAGAACGCGGTGAT
>PWRV01000236.1 GCA_003563455.1 Thioalkalivibrio sp. | reverse complement strand
TTCGAACCTGCGCCAGAACTGCGACATGAATTTTGCTCGCACCGTGCAGGCTGGCCAGGATAACGAAGCGCAAACCGAACAGCGCGGACGGATCAACAGCAACAAGGTCAGGCAGTATCGCAGCCCCTCCCATCGACAATGGACCGGTCATTGAACCCGGCCATCAACCGTGACGGCGCGCGGCATCCCGACGATAAAAAACCGGTGGCGGACGACGCCAAAAACCGTCACCCGCCTTTTGGCGCCGGGGTTGCCGCGTGCTGGGGGACATTGCGAGCGCCGCGTGGTGGACGCTGTCGGGCTTTTCCACCCGGCGTGTGCCCCGGGGCGCAGACCGTGTCCGCTCGCACCAAACAGCCATGGGTCCACGTGACCCTGGGAGACCGATATGAAGGCTTGTTCATCCATCGCCGCGACCATGGTACTCGGCGTCCTGCTGACCGTATCCGTACCGGTGGCCGCGACACAATCGAATAGCAACGCCACCGTGCAAATGGGTCAGATCAACATCAACCGCACCAGCCAATGCGGCGAGGAAAACACGAATAGCACCTACCAGGACGGTCGGGTGAACATCAACCAGACAAACCAGGGCGGCTGCAGGCAACCGGAGCGTGGCGCACGAGGAAGAGCGCCCGGGCACGAGGGGCGGGCCATTGGGCCTCCGGCGCATGCCGCGGCGGGTCGGCGATGATTCCCCGGCCGTCGGTGAGCCGCGATGGCCGGCCATCGCGTCGCGATCATGCCCCGGCCGCGCGGCCCCGGGTCGCGACGGCGGCCGGCGCCATCCTTCTGCTGATGGGACTTGCGCAAGGCGGCGCCGCCTGCGCGGTCGCCCCGGTCGCGGGGCCGTCCGGGTCGGCCACTGCGGGCACGGCGTCGCCGCTCCCGCAGAACCGGGACACGCGGGTCGTCCAGTATTCGACCGGCCATACCGTGATCACGCAGGATCACTACGGCACCGACATAACGGTCCAGCGCACACCCGGAGGTCTCGGTACTCGGGGTGTCTCGCCCGGACCCGGTAGGAGCCATGGGCAGTGGCAACCGGACCCCGAGCAGCGCCGGCCGGAAGTGTCCGCGCAGGACCAATACCTGCCAGCGCCGTCCCTCAGGGATGAGTACCGGCGCCGGATGCTCGATCGCCTGGACAGGTACCCGTGATGCCGACCCCCACTGTCCAACAACCGGTCAGGAGGGCGGGCGGCTCTCCTTTTCCCGGTTCTGCTCGCGACGTATCAGGCGAACGATGTCACTCAGTTCGTCGGTGATGAACTTCAGCAGGTCATCCATCGTGAGCATGCCGCAGAGGTTGCCGCCCGGATCCACCACCGGGAGGCGTCGAACCCCCATGGCGCGCATGCGCATGATGGTCTCCCAGATGCCATCGGCCTCGCGCGCAGTCAGGAGTTCGGGAGCAATAATGTCCCCGGTGGTGAGCGCCTCTTCCGGGACCTCCTTTGCCATGATTTCCACCACCAGATCCCGGTCGGTCACGATCCCCACCGGCCTTCTCGGCGTGCTCGAACCCTCGTCCACAATCACCAGGCTGCCCACGTGCTGATTGCGCATCATGCGGGCCGCCTCGTAGACCGACGCCTTGCGATCGATCACCACCACTTCTCTGTTACAGATCTCCCCGACCGACATTTCGTCTTCTCCAGCTAGCGTTTGTTGTTCTTGATCGGCGCCACCGCGCCGCAGAGGTCGGGCAGGTCGCAGCTTCCATCTCCCGTTCCCTTGCGCGACGCAACAAACCCGGCCCCTCGAACGAAGTGTCCCGCCCCTGGCTTGCAGCCGTCAACCGACGCATCGGCGTCCCCGTCCGCCTGCCGGATCGCACTGGCCTGCAGATGGCCCGAGACACCGCCCTACACTACCGGCCGTCGCTGCCGACATAAGCTCAGGAGGCTGCAGCCCGGGAGACTACGGGCGTGAACCTGCGGCCAGAGACACATAAAGAACCACTCTGGGTGACGGTCACGGGGCCAGGTACCGGAGCAGACGGTCCGTTACGTTTTGCGAGGATCGGCTAACGCCGCGATGGAGTCTGGATGGAAGACAGGCACGACGCCCATTTGATGGAGCAGGTCCGCGGCGAACAGGTCCGGATGGTTGTTGACGCCACGCCGTTCTCCATCATGACGGTGCTGGTCGTGAGCACGATCCTGGCCGTGCTCCACTGGTCGACCGTCGACACCGCCACGATCCAGGCCTGGATCGTGGCGGTGTACCTCATCAGTGCCTACCGCCTGCTGGTGACACTCTATTTTCTTCGCACCGACCCTCCCGCCGACCGGATCAGACCGTGGTCCGTCGCGGTGCATGCAGGAGCCTTGCTTTCCGCGCTGAGCTGGGCCAGCGCCGGTTTCTTCCTCTTCGCGCCCGACAGTCCCCCGCATCAGATCCTGCTCGCCCTGATGATCGCGGGCGTCTCCGCTGGTGGCGTGGCATCGCTCGCTGCATTGCGCTCGGCGGCCTTCGGATTCGTGTTTCTGGTCAATCTGCCACTCGCCTACCGCTTCTTCGAGGCGTCCGAGGTCACAGGCCACGCCGTATCCATCGTGGTATTGGTATTCACCGCCTTCATGCTCGGGGTTGCACACCGGTTCAACCGGCACCTGACCATGATGGTGGTGGAACGCCACAATCGGCAATTGTCGCAGCAGCGCGAACAGACGCGGACCCGCGTGCTCGAACTGCTTGCCCAGGCCGCGCCCCTCCGGCGGATCCTGAAGTCAATCGTACAGGGCATCGAAAACGAGGACCCTCGCATCCGGGGCAGTATTCTGCTGCTGGACGAATCCGGCAGCCGGCTGCTCACCGCTGCGGCCCCCAGCCTTCCGCAGTCGTTCATCCAGAGCGTCGACGGGCTTGAGATCGGCATGAATGCCGGCTCATGCGGCACGGCCGCCTACACCCGCAAGCGCTTCATCGTCGAAGACATCATGGAACACCCGTCCTGGGCACCCTACCGGCAACTCGCCGCTGACACGGACATCCACTCCGCCTGGTCCGAGCCCATAATGGCCTCCACCGGCGAACTTCTCGGCACCTTCACCCTGTACGGGCACAAACCCCATTATCCCGACGAGAGGGAACTCTCGATGCTGTCCAAGGCCGCGAACCTGGCCAGCATCGCCATCGAGCGGAGCAAGACGGAGGAGGACCTGCGTCTCGCGGCCATGGTCTACGAGAAATCCTCCGAGGCCATGATGATCACCGACGAGGAGAACCGGATCGTTGCAATCAACCCGGCCTTCGTCGACACCACCGGCTACACCCAGCAGGAGGTCGTTGGCCAGAATCCGAGTCTATTGCACTCGGGACACCACGACCGGCACTTCTTCGAGGCGATGTGGGAGGAGCTGCACGCCACCGGGCGCTGGCAGGGCGAGGTCTGGAACCGGCGCAAGAACGGCGAGGTGTTCCCGGAGTGGCTCACGATCAACACCATCCTTGATCCGCGGGGACGGGTGCACCGGCGTGTCGCCCTGTTCTCCGACATTACCGAGAAGAAGAAAGCCGACGAACTCATCTGGACCCAGGCCAATTACGACGCGCTGACCCACCTGCCAAACCGCCGCCTGTTCATGGACCGGCTGGAACAGAGCATCCGCCGCGCATCCCGCGACAGACAGCGTCTTGCACTGCTGTACGTCGACCTCGACCGCTTCAAGGAGGTCAACGATACGCTCGGCCATGCCCTGGGCGACGAGCTGCTGGTGGAGGCCTCGAGACGGCTGGGTGCATGCGTGCGCGATTCCGATACCGTGGCCCGCATCGGCGGCGACGAGTTCACGGTTATCCTGAACGAAGTGAAGGACGTCGACTCGCTTTGCCGCGTCGCAAGGAAGTTTCTTGAAGTCTTCAGCGATCCCTACCAGCTCCGGGAGGAACAGGCATACCTCTCGGCCAGCATCGGGATCACCGTCTTCCCTGATGACGGCACGCGGGCCGACGTGCTGCTGAAGAACGCCGATCAGGCGATGTTCGCGGCCAAGGAGGCGGGTCGCAACCGATTCAATCACTTCACCGGCGCAATGCAGGAGGCCGCCAACCGGCGCATGCGCCTGGTGCGGGATCTGCATCGCGCGATGGCCCGGAACCAGTTTCAAGTCTATTACCAACCGGTGGTCAGCCTTGCCACCGGTCGGATCGAAAAGGCGGAGGCGCTGCTGCGCTGGGAACACCCCGAGCGCGGCTTCATCAGCCCTGCGGATTTCATTCCGGTTGCGGAGGAAACCGGTGCAATTCACCAGATCGGCAACTACATCTTCAAGGAAGCGACCCTCAGGGCGCGGGAATGGCGCAAGCGCTATCACCCGGGGTTTCAGATCAGTGTGAACCGTTCTCCCGTGCAGTTCTTCGCCGACGGTCCGACCGAGGACGACTGGCTGGAGCACCTGCAGTCGATCCAGATGCCGGGCGAGGCAGTCGTGGTCGAGATCACGGAGGGTGTCCTGCTCCGGGGCGCGGTGAACATCAACGAGAAGCTGCTGCGTCTGCGCGACGCGGGGATCCAGGTGGCGATCGACGACTTCGGCACCGGATACTCGTCACTCGCGTACCTCAAGCGCTTCGATATCGACTATCTGAAAATCGATCGGACTTTCGTCAGCAGCCTTGAAACCGACAGCAGCGACCGTGCCGTGTCAGAGGCCATTGTCGTGATGGCCCACAAGCTCGGATTCAAGGTTATCGCCGAGGGGGTGGAGACCGAGGGCCAGCAGCGCATCCTCAGCGACATCGGCTGCGACTACGCCCAGGGCTACCTGTTTTCCCCTCCCGTCCCGACCATCGCTTTCGAATCCATGCTCGAAGTTCAGGAAAACGCCCGACGGCTCGCCAGCGGGTAGCTGTCCGGGGGTCGGACCAGCCCAACCCTCTGAATTTGCGCGATAACCTTCCGTTTTCGAGGCCTCAAAACGACTTAAAAGCCCGTTTTGCCCGCCAAAAGTCCACGATACGCCCCCGGCCAGAGTCAGCGCTCCTGTCCCCCGGGCCGGTACGGTGCGTTTGCGTGTCGGGCATGCGTATGCCCCAGTGGAGAGCCGCCACGGTTGACTGCTCGCGGATGGGTGGGCATCAAAAGCTGCGAGCCCACCATCATCGCTCGGTGGGCTCGCAGGATCGTGCTGCCGGCAGGTCGCGAAATCGTACAAGAATCACGCGGTGGCGCCGGCAATGTTGCCACTTCGCTTACCGATTGTCGTTTGCCTCGTCCGGCGCTTCCGGCATCGCATCGCCGGTATCGGACGCCGCGGGCATGTCACCCTCTGGCGACCTCGGGGCACCCATGCCATCCTCAGCCGGAGGCGCTTCCATGCCACCCTCTGGCGGCGGAGCTTCCTCCGTTGGCGGCAGCCAATCCTGCTGCTGTTGCTCCTGCTGCTGCATGTCGGGTTGGTCAGCAGGTTCGAATGGTTCGTCCATGTCGCCGCAACCCACCAGCAGGGCGAGTGGGACTGCGACGGCGGTCAGGCCTACGAACTTTTTCAACGGTTTCATAATGAATCTCCTTGCTGTGTAGAGCGGACCAGTCCCGGCATGCCTTGACGCGGCCAGGCGCGCCGATGGCAGCGGGGCTGGGCTCCGAATTGGCCGTGGTTTCAATTCAAGCGCGCGGGCGCACGGGTGCTTTCAGCCCGCACCCGGCACAACCTGGCACGTTTCAGAATCCTTCCGCGGGTACTACCGCTCATCTTCCGGGTCCCCACCTTCCGGGTCCCATGTATCCATGCTCTCCGGCGGCGGCATCTCCATGTCACGAGCCGGTGGCGGCGCGCCCATGCCACCCTCGCGCGGCGGCATCTCCATGTCACGAGCCGGTGGCGGCGCACCCATGCCACCCTCGCGCGGCGGCATCTCCATGTCACGAGCCGGTGGCGGCGCACCCATGCCACCCTCGCGCGGCGGC
>PWRV01000004.1 GCA_003563455.1 Thioalkalivibrio sp. | reverse complement strand
ATGATGCCGGCTGGGCCGGTTTCGCCCAGCGCATTTCCTGGCTTCAGGGGGATTTTCTGCAGGCGGAGACCCACGAGCGGCTGTCCGCGGTCCTCGACAGGTCCAGTCTCGGGAATCAGTCGAGGCCCAATGGTGCGTGATTACGCCCATCGAGGAGGCCTGGGCGGCGGCATCGTCCGATCCGCCGGACTCTTATCCTGCCGGCGGCGAGGGCCCTGCGGCCGCGGACCGCCTACTGGAAAGAAACGGCCATCGCTGGCGCGCGCTGGCCGGCAACGAGGGCGCCTGCAGGCCGTGAGGCGACCGCATTTTCAAGAGGAGGAAGCCATGACACGTAGCGCCTGAGAGTAACTGAATGCCAACTTTTTCAATTCGAGGAGATCAATCATGAACAATCCGATCATTCGACTGCTGGCCCTGGGCATTCTGGCCCTTGCGCTGGCGGGCGTAGCCCACGCTGACACGCCCAAGACCGTGGACGGCGTGACCACGATTCATCTCGACCAGTACAACGGTTACTTCGCCGCGGAGGAGACCCTGATGGGCCTGCAGCCGGGCACCTACGAGTTCGTGGTCACGAACAAGGCGGGCAAGGCCGCCGGATTCCAGGTGCAGTCCGCGGAGACCCATGAGCAGCTCGTGGTGTTCCCGCTGGACCCGGGCGAGACGAAGTCGACGCGCGTGGAGATCACCAGTGAAGGCTTCCGCTATCGCTGCCCGATCAACCCCCCCCCCTGGTACGAGGTGGGCGTCTCCGGCTGACCGGACAGACCGTGCTGACCTGGCCCCGGTTTCGAACCGGGGCGGGTCGGACGGTGTATTAGCTTGCCGGAGGCACGGGAACCCATGACGAATTCTGTACGCGACAAGGCCTGGCGACTGCTCGATGCATCGGTGGTCCTGTTCGACGGCAAGCCGGTTGGAGCGGCCTGGTCGCCGAGCTGTTGCAGCCGCGTCGTCCGGCTTCAGGAGGATGGCCGGTATGAACCAACCGAAAGCCCTGACCCGCATCGGCCTCGGACGGCTCCTGTCTCTGATCTATTTCCTGACCTGGATCTATCTCGTAGCGAAATACATCGTTGCGTTGAGTACCCCCGCGCTCACGGAGGTATTCATGAACGCCCTGATCATCGCCCTTTTCGTGGGCCTCGGGTTGAACATCAACGCCTTTCAGATACGCAGCCGCAGCGGAACGTACCGATCACTGAAACAACGCGCCCTCTACATCCGCGATCACATCGGTAACGTCGTGGCCTTTTTCGTCGTGCCGTTCTGTGTTTCCAGCGCCTCCAGCCTGGTTGTCGCCGCCAACAGCGGTAACCTGGTGCAGGCCTTGTTCAGAACCGAAAGCTATGCGCTGATCATGGTCGGCGGCTTCATGGTGTTCATCCTGCTTCCGGCGCTGTACATCCTCTACCGCCACGGCTGGGAGTGACGCGCCGTTGCATTTGTCGAGTCAAGGATATTCTCGACCCCTGTTCGGGTTCAGGCGTGCCGGCAGGGCTGCAGCAGGTTCGCGATCAGACCGGTCCAGCCGGTCTGGTGGGAGGCACCGAGGCCGCGCCCGGTGTCGCCGTGGAAATGTTCGTAGAAGAGCAGGTAATCGCGGAAGTGCGGGTCACTTTGAAACTTCTCCCGGGCACCGAAGAGCGGCCGACGGCCCTGGCTGTCAACGCGGAAGAGTCGGGTCAGACGCCCGGTCAGCGCATCGGCGATCCGGCCGATCGAGAGGAACTCGCCGGAGCCAGTGGGGTACTCGATCCGGAAGTCGGGGCCATAGTATTCCGCGAAGCGGCGCAGCGAGGTGATCAGCAGGTAATTGACCGGAAACCAGATCGGGCCGCGCCAGTTCGAGTTGCCACCGAACAGCGCGGCCTCGGATTCGCCGGGTTCGTATTGGACGGACACCGGAGAATGCATGCAGGAGAAGACGTAGGGCTGGTCCCGGTGCGCACGCGAGAGTGATCGGACGCCGTGGTCGGACAGGAATTCCGATTCATCGAGCATGCGTCTGAGCAACCGCTTCATGCGATGGCCCCGCAACAGGGAGAGCAGCCTCCGGTCGCCCCGTCCCGGTTCGGTCCAGTGCGAGACCAGCGCGGCCAGGTCCGGCCGGTAGTTCAAAAACCACTCCAGGCGACGCTTGAAGTCGGGGAGTTGTTCGAGCAGTTCGGGTTCGATGATCTCGACCGCACACAGCGGTATCAGTCCGACCATGGAACGAACCTTGAGCGGCAGCAGCGAGCCGTCGGGAAAACGCAGGACGTCATAAAAGAACTGATCCTCCTCGTCCCACAGGCCGACCCCGTGATCCCCGATGTTGTTCATCGCCGCAGCGATGTGCAGGAAGTGTTCAAAGAACTTCGTGGCGATGTCCTCGTAGGTGTGGTTGTACTGTGCCAGCTCCAGCGCGATGCGCATGAGGTTCAGGCAGTACATCGCCATCCAGCTGGTGCCATCGGCCTGGTTGATGTGGCCACCGGTGGGCAGGGCTGCGCTGCGATCGAAAACGCCGATATTGTCCAGGCCCAGAAAACCGCCCTGGAAGACGTTGTTGCCGTCGGCGTCCTTGCGGTTCACCCACCAGGTGAAATTGACGATCAGCTTGTGCAGTTCGCGCTCCAGGAAGTCCAGGTCTCCGGCGCCGCCATTGGCATCCCGCTCGCGCCTGTAGACTTCCCAGACCGCCCAGGCGTGCACCGGCGGGTTGACGTCGCCGAAGGCCCACTCGTAGGCCGGGATCTGGCCATTGGGGTGCATGTACCAGACGCGGGTCATCAGCAGCAGCTGGTTCTTCGCAAAGGCCGGATCGACGATGGACAGGGCGACGCAGTGGAAGGCCAGGTCCCAGGCCGCGTACCACGGATACTCCCATTTGTCCGGCATGGAGATGACATCGGCATTGTTCAGGTTAAACCATTCGTGATTGCGCCCATGTCGCCGCTCCCCCGGCGGAGGCGGCATGCCCGGATCGCCGTTCAGCCACTGCGGGATGTCGAGGTAATAGAACTGCTTGCCCCAGATCATGCCGGCCAGCGCCTGGCGGTGGATCATCCGGGCTTCGGCATCGGGCAGATCCGACTGGACGAGCGCGTAGAAGACATCCGTCTCTTCACGGCGCCGGGTCAGCAGCGCGTCGAAGTCGGAAAAGGGTTGGGGATTCCGGCCTCTGGCGAGGCGCATCCGCACGATCGCCTGGCCCCCGGCCGGAACGTTGAAGACATAGTGTGCGGCGGCCTTGGTGCCATTCTGCAGCGGGTTCACCGCACGCCGGTTGCCACCGACGACGTGGTCGTGGAAGGCGTCCTTGAAATGACCGGAATCCTGCATTCCGTAGAGGCGCCGCACGTTGGTGTCGTTTTCGCAGAAGAGCAGATCCGGCTCGCCGTCGGCATGGCAGTGGTATCCGCTCAGCCCTTCATGCTCGACCACGATGCAGCCACGCTCGTCCGCGGAGAGCCTCGGCCGGGTCGGGTCGTGGCCCCAGGCCCAGGTGTTGCGGAACCAGAGCTGCGGCAGGACGTGCAGTGGCGCGGCTTCGGGGCCCCGGTTGCACGCGGTGACCTGCATCAGGACGTCGTCAACGTCGGCTCTGGCATACTCGACAAAGACGTCGAAATAGCGGTCGTCATCGAGGATGCCGGTATCCAGCAGCTCGTACTCGGGCTGCTCCTTGCCGCGGCGGGCGTTTTCCGCAACGAGGTCGGCATAGGGAAATGCCGCCTGCGGATACTTGTACAGCATCTTCAGGTAGGAATGGCTCGGTGTGGCGTCCAGATAGTAGTAGAGCTCCTTCACGTCCTCCCCGTGGTTGCCCTCACCATTGGTCAGGCCGAACAGGCGTTCCTTCAGAATCGGGTCGCGGCCGTTCCAGAGCGCGATCGCCAGGCACAGACGCTGCCGCACGTCACTGATGCCGGCGATACCGTCCTCGCCCCAGCGATAGGCACGGCTGCGCGCCTGATCGTGGCTGAAATAATCCCAGGCCTCCCCGGTCGCGCTGTAGTCCTCGCGCACGGTGCCCCACTGACGCTCGGACAGATAGGGGCCCCAGCGGTCCCATGCGGCCGTACCCGCGTCCCGCGCCGCAAGTCGCGCCCGTTCCGCGTCTGCTGGCTGACGGCGGGATTCGGTCTCTGTTTCGGATTTGTTCCTGGTCATGCGGTTGCCCCTCTCAGAGGTCGGACCCGTGGTTCGCCCCACGGCCATGGAGTGCCAGCCAGGTCCGTAGCACCTCGGCCACACTCCATGCCTGGGCGAAACAGCCGCGTGCGGCAAACGGCGGGTCGCCATCGAAGATCTCGCCGAGGGTGCCCAGGCAGCCGTCCTGCAGGTGCAGGATCAGTGGCTCGAGGAAGGACCGGGCCGCAGCGGCATCGCCATGGACCCGGTAATGCGCATCGACGAAGGGGCCGATTAGCCAGGCCCAGACCGTGCCCTGGTGATAGGCGCCGTCGCGTTCCCGGCGTTCTCCCCGATAACGCGGCCGATAGCCCGGCTCGCGGCGTCCGAGACTGCGCAACCCGTGCGAGGTCAGCAGTTCGCGCGCGCAGACGTCGACCACGGCCTGCTGCCGGCTCGCGTCCAGCGGGCTGTGCGGGAGCGAGACCGCGAAGATCTGGTTGGGACGCAGGCGATCGTCACGTCGGTTTCCGTCGGGACCCGCTTCGCCCTCGGGTCCGTCGATCACGTCGTAAAGTGCGGACCGGGACGGATTCCAGAAACGCTGAAAGCCCTGTCTGGCCCGGTCGGCGGCCTTTTGGTACTCGGCGGCCGCACTGTCCTGATGCAGTTCTCCGGCCAGTGTCTCCATCACGCGCAGCGCGTTGTACCAGAGGGCGTTGATCTCCACGCACTTGCCGATGCGCGGCGTCACGACCCAGTCATCGACCTTTGCGTCCATCCAGGTCAGCTGCACACCTTGCGTGCCTGCAGTCAGCAATCCATCGGTAGTATCCACATGGATGCCGTAGCGTGTCCCGCGACGGTGCCAGGCGATGATGTCCGCGAGTACCGGGTAGAGTTCGTGGGCAAGCGATGGGTCGCCGCTGTAGCGGGTGTAGGTATCCAGGGCGTGAAAGAACCACAGGGTCGCGTCCACGGTGTTGTATTCCGGGGCCTCGGTGCCGTCGGGGAAGCGGTTTGGCAACATGCCTTCACTGACGTAACCGGCATAGGTGCGCAGGATCGCGGCAGCGACGGAAAAGCGGCGGGTGGAGAGGGTCAGCCCGGGTAGCGCAATCATCGTGTCGCGGCCCCAGTCGCCGAACCAGGGGTAGCCGGCGATCACCGACTTACCCGCCGCGTCCGACACCTGACCGCGCTCGACAATGAACTGATCCGCGGCCAGCGTCAGTTGCTGCACCGCGGGCGGGGCATCGCAGGGGAGCACGTCCAGCCGTTGCGCCGCGCGCCGTTCGACGTCCCTGCGCAAGTCCGCGAATGGCGCTGGATCTTCCTGCTCCGCGCTCAGCACGATGGTTGCACTGGCTCCCGGCTCGAGGCTGAGCAGGAAGCGGCCGGGGCGGTACAGATCCTCGATATCGTCCAGGCCGCGCGCGCTCTCGGCGCGGTATCTGAAGTTCCAGTACCAGTCGGGATCCTTCTCGAAGCGTGCTTCGGCACAGATCAGCCGATAGGGCAGGGCGCTGGGGAAGGCCTCGATCTCGCAGCCATCGGGGGTTTCCCGCAGAGCGGGATCCCAGCCACCCTGTGTGCGGCCATGGTGGTCACGGTAGGTACACAGCGGCGTGAGTTCCAGGTGCAGGGGCTCGCTGGCTCGCAGAACCTCGATATGGACCTGCGTTTCATTTCGTCCCGGGCGCATCAGCACGCGCCTTTCGAGGAGCGCGTCGGCCATCGCGTGGCGCCAGACCGGAAGGCCACGATCCAGGTGAAACGATTCGAGAGAGAGGTAACCCT
>PWRV01000185.1 GCA_003563455.1 Thioalkalivibrio sp. | reverse complement strand
AGTTCATCAAGCCGCGCATCGTCGGCGAGCCGATGCCGCTCGGCCCGGAAGCCGTCTGCGTGCTGTTCAACTTCCGTAACGACCGGCCGCGCCAGCTCACCGCAGCGCTGGCGATGGAGAAGTGCGTGGGCTTCGACCGGGGTGATTTCCACCCGGTTGCGGTCACCTGCCTCACCGAATACGAGCCAAGGTTCCTGGCGCCGATCGCGTTTCCGCCGGAGCGCCCCTCGACCACGCTCGGTGGCGTGATTGCGGCCGCCGGCATCCCGCAGTTCCACTGCGCAGAGACGGAGAAGTACGCCCACGTCACCTTCTTCTTCAACGGCGGCCGGGAAGACCCGGTGGCCGGCGAGGACCGGGTGATGGTGCCGTCGCCGGATGTCGACACCTACGACGAGAAACCGGAGATGAGCGCACGCGAGGTCGCCGACGAGACGATCAAGGCGATCGAGAGCGGGCGCTACGGTTTCGTGCTGGTGAACTTCGCGAACGGCGACATGGTGGGCCACACCGCGATGCGCGAGCCGCTGATCCAGGCGGTGGAAACGCTGGACGCCGAGGTGGGCCGCGTGCTGGACACCGCCCGGGAGCGGAACTACTCGGTGATCGTGACCGCCGACCACGGCAACTGCGACGAGTACGTGGACCCGGTCACCGGTGATCCGCACACCCAGCACACCACATATCCGGTGATGTGCATGGTGATGGACAGCGATCGCTGGCGCCTGACCACTGGCGGCGGCCTTTCCGACGTCGCGCCCACGGTGCTGGCGCTGATGGGCGTACCGCAGCCGAAGACGATGACCGGCCACAGCCTGCTGCTGGAGAAGGTGCCGGAGAGCGCCTAACGCTCATGGCGCAGCCAGAGCCACCTCCGACGACGAAAATCTCCCTCCCCCGCTCGCGGGGGAGGGCTGGGGTGGGGGGCGCGGCGTCGGGCCCGGCCCTCACCCCCGGCCCCTCTCCCGCAAGCGGGAGAGGGGAGCAACACGTGACTTGCGCGCTTGGCGATGGCAACCCGCCGCACTCCACGGTTCCGGGGGAGGGAGACTTTTCATCCTACGCTGCGAATCCATTACAGGTAGTTTCCCTAAGGCACTGACTCCACGGAAAAGCGCGCCCCACCCTCGATAAACGGCCTGAAAACCTGCGTTTTTTTCGGGCCCGGCTCTGCTACATTGGGGATGTGAACCCCATCGATCTCAGCTTCCCGACGCGTCCCGGCGAGCCACCTCACCGGAGACCTTCGGGCCCCCTGACGTTTGGCCGGAGACGCTGAACGGAGATGCTGGCAATCGCTGTCAATCCGCCCTCGATGCTCCCGCGCGCGCTGAGCCTGCTGCTGCTCGTGGCGGTCGGCGTGATGGCGGCGCAGCTCACCTGGCAGGTGCTCGCGCCGGACGTCCGGCCGCCGGTGACGGCGGACATTCCGGCCGCGGACGTGAGCCCGGCCGCGCCCGTCTCGAGGGAGTCCCCGCTGGCTGAGGTCGCGGCGGTCCCGCTCTTCGGCGAACTCGGCGAGCGGGCTGCACCGGAGCCGGTGGTCGCTCCGGATACTCGCCTGCGCCTGCGGCTGGTGGGGCTGGTCGCGGGCGACGCACCGGAGCAGGGCAGGGCAATCATCGCCGAGCGCAACAACCCCGAGCAGCTGTACGGTGTGGGCGACGCGATCGCCGGCGGCCAGGCGCGCCTGCACCGGATCCACCCCGACCGGGTGATCCTGGAACGGGATGGCGCCTACGAAACGCTGTGGCTGCCGCGCGCGGACGGGACTACCGGCGGAGGCGACAGTGCCGCACCGCCCGCGCGCGCGGCACCGGCAGCGGCGCCATCCGCTGGCGCGGACGAGCCGCGCATCCAGCGCTCGGAGTGGCTCGAGGACCCGGAACGTCTGCTGCAGGCCGTGCGTGCGCGCCCGGTGATCCAGGGCGGCGCACTGCACGGCCTCGAGGTGCGCCCAACCCGCAACGCGCGCCAGTTCCAGCAGGCGGGGCTGCGCCCGGGCGACGTGATCACCTCGGTGAACGGCATGCCCCTGTCCGCGATCCAGGATACCGACCAGCTGTTCGCGGATCTGGCCGGGCAGAGCCAGGTCAACGTCGTGGTCGAACGCGAGGGTCAAGCCTTGCCCCTGAGCATCCAGCTGATTGATTGAGTGTGCCCATGACGAAAAGACTGCTGAACATGCTGCTGATGCTCGCGGTCTCCGGGCTGTTCCCGGCAACCGCGTCCTCGGACACGCTGACCCTGAACCTGCGGGATGCCGAGATCCAGACGCTGATCGACCTCGTCGCCGAGGAAACCGGCACCAACTTCATCGTCGATCCGCGGGTGCGCGGACGCGTGAGCGTGGTCTCCGGGCGCCCGGTCGCACGCGACGAACTGCTCGACCTCTTCCTCGGCGTATTGAAGGTCTACGGCTTCGCTGCGGTTCCCGGCGACGCGGCAACCAAGATCGTCCCGGACGTTCAGGCCAAGCAGGCCGAGGTGCCGAACTTCTTCGCGCAGGACCCGCTGCGCGACGACGACATCGTGACCCATGTGATCCACGTCGAGCACGTGAGCGCCGCGCAGCTGGTGCCGATCCTGCGTCCGCTCGTTCCGCAGGGCGGCCATCTTGCGGCCGCCACCGAGAGCAACTCGCTGCTGATCTCGGACAGCGTCGCGAATGTCCGCCGCCTGCGCGATCTGGTGGCGCGCATCGACCAGCCGGTGCCGGATGGCTTCGAGGTGATCGAGCTGCGCCACGGCCGTGCATCCACGCTGGCCAACCAGCTGCGCGAACTGGAGACCGGACCGGGCGAGGGTCCGGCACGCACCCAGGTGCGCGTGCTCGCCGACGAACGCGCCAACGCGATCATCCTGTCCGGGGACCCGGACCGCCGGGTTCGCTTGCGCGCGCTGATCACCCGGCTGGACACGCCGGTTGCCGTGGGCAACACCCAGGTGCACTACCTGCGCTACGCCCAGGCGGAGGACGTGGTGGAGGTGCTGCGCGGCATCGCCGAGAGCCGCGAGGCGGCAGAAGTGACCGACGGACGGCGCACGAACGGCACGGTGCGCATCCAGCCGCACCAGAGTACCAACGCGGTGGTGATCTTCGGCCCGCCCGAGGAGATTCGCGACTACGCCGACATCATTGCGCAGCTCGACATCCGGCGGGCGCAGGTGATGGTCGAGGCGGTGATCGCCGAGGTCTCCTCCGACCGCGTCCGTCAGCTCGGCGTGCAGTGGGCGGTCGGCGATCCGGGCTCGGGACTGGGCCTGATCAACTTCGACCGCGACGGGCGCGGCCTGCTGCGGCTGGCGGCCGGCGTTGACGGCTTCCTCGCCGGCGATGTTGCAGCCCCGCCGAACCCCGGAGACGGCCTGACCCTGGGCGGCATCGGCAACCGCGGCAGCACGCAGATCGCGCTGCTGATCAGCGCGCTGCAGGGCGACAGTGCCAGCAACATCCTGTCGACGCCCAGCCTGCTCACGCTGGACAACGAGGAGGCCGAGATCGTCGTCGGCCAGAACGTGCCCTTCGTCGTCGGGCGCGCGGTGGAGGATTCCGGCCAGGCCTTCGATACCATCCGCCGCGAGGACATCGGCGTGAAGCTGCGCGTGCGCCCGCAGATCAACGAGGGCGATGCGATCCGCCTGGAGATCGAGCAGGAAGTCTCGGCGATCGCGCCCACCGGCGATGCGCGCGACCTGGTCACCAACACGCGATCGCTGCGCACCCACGTGATGGTCGACGACGGGGAAATGCTGGTACTCGGCGGCCTGATCTCGGAGAATCGGGTGGACACGCAGGATCAGGTGCCCGGCCTCGGGAATATTCCCGGCCTGGGGCGCCTGTTCCGCTATGATGGCCAGAGCATGGAGAAACGCAACCTGATGGTCTTCCTGTACCCGCGGATCGTTCGCACCAATGCCCAGGGGGCGGAACTGACCAGCGAGAAGTACAGCTTCATCCGCCGGCAGCAGCTGCTGGAAGCGGAGCGCACCGGCCATCGCGGTGAAACCCCTGTCGTGCCCGAGTGGCGTGAACTGACCTACCTGCCGCCGCCATTCGCCGAGAGCAACCCGAACGGGCATCGGGTCGAGACGCTCACTCAACTGCCGCCGCCCTTCGCCGACGTCACCCCGCTGGCGGCCCCGTCGCGGTATCGATGAGCGCCTTTCCCGATCCCGAGACACTCGCTACCGACCAGACTCCCGGCGATCCGCTGAGCCCGGGCTACGGCTTCTCGCGCCGCTCCGGGGTGCTTCCCGGGCCGGTTCTGGGCGGCCGCCGCACGCTCTACCTGCGCACCGACGCGGACCCGATGGCGGTGCTGGAGATCCGGCGGCGCAGCGCGGAACCCCTGAAGCTGGAGACCCTGCCGCAGGAGGAGTTCGAGCGCCGCCTGCGCGAGAGCCACGAACGCAGCAGCGACGAGGCGATGAACCTGGTCGAGGGCCTGAGCGAGGAGGGCGATCTGCTGAGCGTAGCGGAAGCGCTCGCGGAGCCGGAGGACCTGCTCGAGGCCGAGGACGACGCGCCGATCATTCGGCTGATCAACGCGCTGCTGACCGAGGCGGGGCGCGAAAATGCGTCGGACATCCACATCGAACCCTTCGAGTCGCGCCTGTCGGTGCGCCTGCGGGTGGACGGCGTGCTGCGCGAGGTGCTGAACCCCCCTGTCGCGCTGGCACCGCTGATCGTGTCGCGGGTGAAGGTGATGGCGCGGCTCGACATCGCCGAGAAGCGCCTGCCCCAGGACGGGCGCATCTCCCTGCGCATCGCGGGGCGGCCGGTGGACGTGCGGGTCTCCACCCTGCCCTCCGGGCACGGCGAGCGGGTGGTGCTGCGGCTGCTCGATAAACAGGCGGGGCGCCTGGAGCTGCGCCACCTGGGCATGTCCGAGGCCCAGTACGGGGCGATGGAGCGGGTGATCGGCCGGCCGCACGGGATCGTGATGGTCACCGGCCCGACCGGTTCGGGCAAGACCACTACGCTTTATGCTGCGTTGATGCGCCTGAACGACCGCAGCCGGAACATCCTGACGGTCGAGGATCCGATCGAGTACTACCTCGACGGTATCGGCCAGACGCAGATCAACACCCGGGTGGACATGACCTTTGCGCGCGGCCTGCGGGCGATCCTGCGCCAGGACCCGGACGTGGTGATGGTCGGCGAGATCCGCGATCTGGAGACGGTGCAGATCGCGGTACAGGCCAGCCTGACCGGGCACCTGGTCTTCTCCACCCTGCACACCAACTCGGCGATCGGCGCGATCACCCGGCTGCGCGACATGGGGGTGGAACCCTTCCTGCTCGCGTCCACGCTGAACGGGATCCTCGCGCAGCGCCTGGTCCGGCTGCTGTGCCCGCAGTGCCGCAAGCCGGCGCTGGCCACGCACAGCGAGTGCATCCAGCTCGGGCTGGACCTGTCCGATCCGCCGCTGGTGCATCGCGCGGCCGGCTGCCCGGAATGCAACGGCTCGGGCTACCGCGGCCGTACCGGCATCTACGAGCTGGTGGAGGTCGATGATACGCTGCGCCAGATGATCCACGACGGGGCGGGCGAACGGGCGATGAGCGAGCACGTGCGCATGAGCGCGCCCAGCATCCGCGCCGACGGCGTGCGTCGCATCCTCGACGGCTCGACCTCGGTCGAAGAGGTCGTGCGCGTGACCCGGGAGGATTGAGCGGGGTGTGTGCTTTTGGATTGCGCTGCGCCCCCTCCCCGACCCTCCCCCGTAATCGGGGGAGGGAGCTTTCTCCCTTTTTTGCTTGCGGGACAACGTTGCCAGGGGACGGGGACAGATTCGCAAATCTGTCCCCGGGATGCTGCCAGGTGAGAACTGATGCCCGCGTTTGAATACCAGGCGCTCGACGCCGGGGGCCGCAGGCGCAAGGGGGTCACCGAGGGGGACACCCCGCGCTCGGTGCGGGCGCGGCTGCGCTCGGACGGGCT
>PWRV01000067.1 GCA_003563455.1 Thioalkalivibrio sp. | reverse complement strand
GAGCGCGGGCTCTTCGTGCTCGCCGAACGCGCCCTGCGCAACAATGACGAGCGCGCCTTCGAGACCACGCGGCAGGTGCTGACCGGCTACCCGCTCCTGCAGTACCTCGACTACCGTCGCCTTGCGCGCAACCTCGGCGCCGCCGATCCCGGGGAAATCGCCGAGTTCATCGAGACCTACGCGGACGGACCTCTTGCGCGTCTGCTGCGCAACAGCTATCTCAACCACCTGGCCCGGGAGCAGCGCTGGCGGGAATTCCTGCGCTTCGCCGCCTACGAGGGTCCGCTGTCCACCGAGCTGACCTGCTTCCACAGGCAGGCGCTGCTCGAGACCGGCCAGCGCCAGCAGGCTCTCGACGGGGTGGAGTCGATCTGGCTGCACGGCCACTCCCGCCCGAATGCCTGCGACCCGGTCCTCGATGCCTGGCGCGCAGAAGACCGGCTAACCCCCGAACTGGCGTGGCAGCGTCTGGAACTGGCGATGGCGGCCGGGCAGATGGGTCTGGCGCGCTATCTGCGCCGCTATCTCGCCGCTGCAGACCGCCCCTGGGCCGAACACTGGCTGGAGCTTGCGGACAATCCGGAGCGAGTCACCCGGGCCGGTTTCGGTGTAGATGACCATCGCGCCGCCGGCTTGATCCTGGAGGACGGCTTCCTGCGCCTGATCCGGCGCAGCCCCGGAGACGCGCTCGATGCCTGGATCACCCACGGAGATCGCCTCGGTCTGGACGCGGAGCAGCAGGCGCGCGTCCAGCACACACTGGCGCTGAGGCTCGCACTGCGCGGGCTGCCGGAAGCGCTTCCGTTCATGGCCTCCCTTCCGGATGCCGTTTTCGACGATCAACTGCGCCAGTGGCAGCTGCGCGCCGGCCTCCGGGACCGTGACTGGGACACCGTGATCGCGGCGGTGGACGGAATGAGCTCCGATACCGGCGCCGAAGCCCGTTGGCAGTACTGGCGTGCGCGTGCGCTGGAACAGGCGGGCCGCACCGGGGAGGCGGAAAGCGCTTACCGGCGCGCCGCGCGCGAGCGCAACTTCCACGGCTTTCTGGCAGCCGAACGGGTGGGCCAGCCCTACCGCATCGGTCACGAACCGCTCGTGGTCCCGGCACAGCGCAAGCAGGCGGTTGCCGGCATCCCGGCAATCCAGCGCATGCACGAACTGGTGGCGCTGGAGCGCTTCACGGAAGCGCGGCGCGAGTGGACGCACATGATCAACAATCTGTCGCCGGGCGAACAGGAGGCGGCCGCACGCCTGTTCGCGGACTGGGGCTGGTATGACCGGGCGATCTTCACCGTCGCGCGGGCCCGCAGCTGGGGCGACATCGACCTGCGCTTTCCCCTCGCGTTCTCGGACCTGATCGTGGACGGTGCCCGCGGCCAGGAGATCGACCCGGCGTGGGCGATGGCGATCGCGCGGCAGGAAAGCGCATTCCTGCACGACGTGCGCTCCAGCGCCGGCGCCCTCGGCATCATGCAGATCATGCCCGCAACCGGGCGTTCGGTGGCCGGCGCGGCCGGCGTGAACGTCCGCAACAACGGCGACATCCTCGACCCCTTGAACAACACCCGGCTCGGCACCTACTACCTGCGCCGGAACCTGGACAACTTCGGCGGGCACAGCCTGCTGTCCACCGCGGCCTACAATGCCGGTGCCCATCGCGTGCGCAGCTGGCTGCCGGACGACGGGCATCTGGATCCCGACATCTGGGCCGAACTGATTCCCTTCCACGAGACGCGCGACTATGTGCAGCGGGTGCTGGCCTACCGCGTGATCTATGCGGTGCGGCTCGGCATCACGCCGCCGTCGCTGAACGCGCTGCTGTTTCCGGTAACTCCGCAGGACCAGCTCGCGCAGGCACGCGAATCCCACCTTGCCCGGCTCGGGCTGTACGGGCCGGTGCAGATCGCCAGCCAGGAAATCTGCGACGCACCAGGCTACACCGTCCAGGCCTGCCTCTGACGCGCGGGCCCGGAAGGCGTCGCCCGACAGACGCGGCGGGGCTCAGTCCGTCACCACTTCCGCACGCAGCCGCGTCGCGATCCCGTCGGCAAGCCGCTGCCACTCGCCGGCGGCACCCGCCTCGAGCTGCTCGGTGGTGACCGCACGGAAGTGGCCGAGCCAGACGTCCACATCGGCGTGCGACAGGCGCAGCGGGCGATGCCTTCCGACCATGTCGAACTGCGGCGGTCGTTCCAGCCGCCCACCCAGGCTCAGGAACCAGAAGTCGCACACCCGGCGCAGATGCGCCTCGTGGTCCTCGATGCGCGCAAAGTGATGCCCGATCGCGGGGTCGGCGGCCAGACGGTCGTAGAGGGTCCGCACGACCGTCTCGATGGCTTCGCGCCCGATGCGCTCGCTCAAGGGCACCAGCCTGCGGTAGGACATGCGGCCTCCTGACGCCGTGGCGGGATCCGGGTATCCTCCGCCCGAAGCGCTGTGGACCCGAGACCCGATGCGGAGAACCCATGGAACCGTGGATCGAAACCGTCTGCAAGTCTATCGCGAACGCCACCGGCACGGCCTTCGAACCCGCGGACCGTGCGGGAGTCGGCGGCGGATCGATCAGCCAGGGCTTCCGCCTGACCGGAACCGATGGCCGCCGCTTCTTCGTGAAGCGCAATCACCAGCGCCACCGGGCGATGTTCGAGGCCGAGGGCGCGGGGCTCGCGGAACTGGCGCAATGCCGGCAGCTCAGCGTCCCGATGCCCGTGACCCTCGCCGATCACGGCGACGCCTGCTTTCTGGTGCTGGAGCACCTTGACCTGGGCGGCCGCGCGGACGGCGCGCGGCTGGGGTACGCCGTCGCGGCGCTGCACGCAATCCGCGGCGAGCATTTCGGCTGGACGCAGGACAACTTCATCGGCAGCACGCCCCAGCCGAACCCGGCGGAGCCGGACTGGACCACCTTCTACCGCGAACACCGCCTTGCCTTCCAGCGGCGCCTGGCCAGAGACAACGGCGCGGGCCGCAGCGTGATCGACGCGGTCGCGCGGCTGGAGTCGGAGCTCGACACGCTGCTCGACGGCCACCGGCCGGCACCCTCGCTGCTGCACGGCGACCTGTGGAGCGGCAACTGGGGATTCGTCAGCGACGGCACGCCTACGCTGTTCGACCCCGCGGTGTACTACGGCGATCGCGAGGCCGACCTCGCGATGATGGAACTCTTCGGACATCCGGGGCCGGACTTTTTCGCCGCCTACAACGAGCGCGAGCCGCTGGACGGCGGCTATCCGGTGCGGCGCGAGCTGTACAACCTCTACCACATACTCAACCATTTCAACCTCTTTGGCGGGGGTTACGCCGCCCAGGCCGAACGCATGGCTCGGGGACTGCTCGCCGAACTGCGCTGAGCGGCGCAACCCTCGCTGTGACGCGGGTCGAGACACGGGAAATTTGACCGCCCGGGTGCTAGGGTAGGAGCCCGGACGGGCGCCCGGGGGGCGGTGGCCGCCCGGTCCCGCACGCTCCCTTCTTCCAGCCGAGGTCGACATCATGGATTTTGCTGTGCTGCTCCATCCCGAGGTGGTCATCATCGCCATTCTGCTCGCGCTTGTCGGCGCGTTATTGGGCTTCGCGCTGGGCAATGGTCTGCAGGCGCGCCGGGGCGCGGACGCGCTCGCCGCCGCGAACCGCACCCACACCCGCTCGATCGCCGATCTCGAGGCCGACAATGCCGAGAGTCTCCGGCGCGTGCGCGAGGGCCATGCGGAAGAACTCAAGCGGCTGCGCAACCAGCATGCGAAGGAACTCGAGACGGTGCGGGAGGAATCCGCGGCGGAACTGGCCCGGGTGAAGGACGAGCACGCGGCGCTGGTGGACCGGATGAACCAGGCGAACAACACCAACCTCCGCGAGCTCCGTGCCGAATACGACGCCGCCCAGAAGGCGCTGGAGGAACAGCAGGCCGCGGAGGTGAAGACGGTGCGTGAGGAGACCGAACGCACCCTGCAGATCTTCCGCGACGAGCAGGAACGCGCGACCGAGTCCCTGCGCAGCGAGCACCAGGCGACCGTGCAGTCGATGAAGACCGACCACGCGGAGGCCAGGGCGGCGCTGCAGCGGGCCCAGGACGAGATGCGGGAACGCCTGGAATCGGACCACAAGCGCCGAGAGGACGAACTGCGCGGACAGGTCCGCGAGCTCGAATCCACGACGGAGAAGCTGCAAGAGGAAAACCGGACCCTGCAGGACACCATTCGCGAGCTCAACGAAAGCATCAAGGAAGCCAAGCGCAACAACACCTTCTCGCTGTCGAAGTCCGGAGAACGGCTGATCCGGGTGATCCGGAGCGTTCAGGACCTCGCGCAGGAGCTCGACGAGACCTCCCGCGCAGTCAGCGACGGCGAGTATTCGGTCTTCGACGCGATTCAGGACCAGCGCGATCGCGACGTGATCCTGAAGCTCACCGAGGGCAACCGCCCGATCGTCGACGGTCCCAAGGTGGACGATGGCCCCGCGGCAGACCGCCCCGGCGAGCCCGAGGCGTCACCGGAAGACTCCGGCCAGGAAGGCACCCGGCCCTGACCCGACCCGGGGGACACGACCACCCGGCGCCCGAAACTCCCTCCCCCGCTTGCGGGGGAGGGCTGGGGTGGGGGCGCGGCGACGCGAAGGCTCAGCCCGGCGCGCTGTCCGCCTCCGTCGCGGCCGCGATGCCGACATCCCGGCACAACAGCAGGCCCCGGGCCTGCCCTCCGGTGCGTTCACGCAGCACGGCCCAGCCTGCCGGGGCCGGCAGTGCGCTCTCCTGTTCGACATAGACGCGCGCGTCGGGGGTTAGCCAGTCACCGGCGAGCAGGGCTTGCAGAACCGGCGCCACCAGGCCCTTGCCGAAGGGCGGATCGATGAAGACGACCGAGAACGGGTCCCAGCCCGAGGCCCGGCGTCCGGCAGCGAGCAGGCGCAACGCGTCGGCCCGCCGCACACTCACCCGTTCCGCCCCAAGCGCCATGCGGTTGGCCTTGAGCTGCCGTGCAGCCAGCGGGTCCCGTTCCAGCAGCAGCACGGCCGCGGCCCCGCGCGAGGCCGCCTCGAAACCGAGCGCACCGGTGCCGGCGAAGACATCGAGCACCGTCGCGCGGGGCAGCACGGGCTGCAGCCAGTTGAACAGGGTCTCGCGCTGGGCATCCGCGCTGGGGCGCAGCCCGGGGACCGGGGCGACCGGCAGCCAGCGCCGGCGCCAGTCACCGCCGATGATGCGCACCCGTGAGGGACGCCCCTGCCGGGTCACTCCTCGCCGCCGACCACGACCGTCACCAGCCTGTCGAGATCGATGCGCCGCTGAAACGCCTCGTGGACGTCGTCGACGCTCACCGCCTCGATGCGGTCGTTGTGCGCGGCCAGGAAGTCCAGCGGCAGATCATAGAAGCCCATCATCCCGAGGTTCTGGACGATGTTCTGGTTCGACGCGAGACGCAGTGGAAATCCACCGGTGATATTCGCCCGCGAGGCCTCCAGCTCCTCGGCATCGACACCATCCCGGTGCAGACGCTCCAGTTCGTCGCGCAGAACCCCGATGGCTTCATCCGCCTGGTCGGTACCGGTCTGCATATTGACCAGGAACGGCCCCTCCGCCGCCATCGGTCGCACGGAGCTGAACACCGAGTAGGCCAGACCGCGCTGGGTGCGCACCTCGCGGAACAGCCGCGAGGTGAACCCGCCGCCACCAAGGGCGTGGTTACCGACGGTCAGCGGGTAGTAGTCCGGATCGTCGCGGCGCAGCGCTGGCGCCCCGATGAAGATATGCGCCTGCTCCGACGGAAAGGCGATACGCTCGGTGACCGGCCCTTCGAGCGCGGGCACTGCGGGCAGCGCCGGCGCGCGGTCGCCCGCGGGAAGTGCCGACGCGATACGCTCGGCAAGGGCCTCCGCCCCGGAACGCGAGATCGCCCCGGTCAGTGCCAGCACCGCGTTGCCGGCCGTGTAGAACTCCCGGTAGAAGTTC
>PWRV01000117.1 GCA_003563455.1 Thioalkalivibrio sp. | reverse complement strand
GCAGAGTGAACTCAACGATGGTGTTGCGGCCATCGAGTGGCTCGCCGAGCAGGACTGGTGCGACGGCAATATCGGCATGATGGGCATCAGCTGGGGTGGCTTCAACGCGCTGATGATCGCGGCCATGCAGCCCGAGCCGCTCAAGGCGATCGTCACTGTCTGCTCCAGCGACGACCGGTATACAGACGACATCCACCATATGGGTGGAACGCTGCTGGGCGACAATCTGTCCTGGGCCGGCGTCATGTTCTCCTACAATACAATGCCGCCCGATCCGGTTCTCGTCGGCGACCGCTGGAAGCAGATGTGGATCGAGCGTCTTGAGGGTTCGGGGCTCTGGCTGAAAAAATGGCTTCAGCACCAGCGCCGCGATCCCTACTGGCGCCACGGTTCGGTGGCCGAGTGCTACGAGGACATCAAGGTCCCGGTCTTCGCCGTCTCGGGCTGGGCGGATGGCTATACCAACACCGTCTTTCGTCTGCTCGAAAATCTCGATGTGCCGCGAAAAGGCCTCGTCGGGCCGTGGGGCCACACGTACCCGCATATCGGCAAACCGGGCCCGGCTATTGATTTTCTCGGAGAGCTTCTCAACTGGTGGGATCACTGGCTGAAGGGCGAGGACCGGGGCCTGGGGAAGGAAAACCGACTGTGCGCCTACATGCAGGACTCCGCTCCACCCAACCCGCAATACGAATATCGCAAGGGTCGCTGGGTGGTCGAGAGGGACTGGCCGAGCCCGGATATCGAGCACAGGGCACTCGTGTTCGCCACCTGCCGCCGCTTGATCACGGAAGACGACGACACCGGGACCGAGGAGATAGGCCTCGAGGTCCAATCCCCGGTCACGCTCGGCCTGTTTGCCGGCAAATGGTGCTCCTACGCCAACGGCCCGGATCTCGCCGGCGACCAGCGATCGGAAGACGGTGGCGGGCTGATCTTTCAGACCCACGAGCTCGAGGAGGATATCGAAATCCTCGGCCAGCCGGTCGCCGAGGTGGAGCTGGAGAGCAACCAGCCCATTGCCATGGTGGCGATTCGCCTGTCGGACTTCCTGCCCGACCACCAGATCACGCGGGTAAGCTATGGATTGCTGAATCTCACCCATCGCGACAGCCCCGAGAATCCCGAGCCATTGGAGCCGGGCAAGCGGTACCGCGTCGAGGTTCCGCTCAACCATATCGCGCAGCGCTTCCCGAAGGGCCACCGGATCCGGGTCTCGGTCTCAACCGTCTACTGGCCGCTCGCCTGGACGCCGCCGGAATGCACCAGGCTTACGGTCTTTTCGGGAAAGAGCCGGATCGTCCTGCCCTGCCGGAAGAAGAATGTGGGCGGCACTCCGGAAGCGCAATTCGATCCGCCGGTCTGCGCGCCACCGCCGCGCAAGACCGTCTATGAACCGGCGGCACACCGCTGGCTGGTGCATAGCGATCTTGCCGAGCGGCGGTCCGAACTCGAGGTGATCGACGATCGCGGCCTGTTCCGCTTCGAAGATATCGGCCTGACCGTTGGCACCCGCGCGCTGGAGAAATATTGCGCCAATACCGGTGATTTCACCAGCGTGAGGGGCACCACCGAATGGACCCGTACGTTGGAACGCGGTGACTGGAAGGTGAGGACGCGCACCTATATCTGCCTTACCTCCGACCAGAACAATTTCTACCTCCGGGCCGAATTGGACGCCTACGAGGGCGATAAGCGGGTGTGCTGCCTGTCCTGGGACGAGACTATCCCGAGGGATCACATCTAGCATTCCAGAAAGGGGCCACCAGGACGGAGGTCAGGTCTCACAATCCAACTTTTCTCGGAGCGCCATGTTGGAATGTGAAACCTGACCACCTTTCGCTTTACCCTTTTCGCTTCCTGATTACCTGAACGACTTCTGATGCTTGCGGCAATGTTGAACGCCGCGGAAGCATCGCGTCGTCCTTGACGCGCTTCCGGCCGCGGAGTAGGTTCACCCGGATCACGCAGGATCGAAGATTCCGCGGATGGTCGCAGGCAGCCATGCGATGGCGTCGGAGTCGGCGGCAAAAAAAAAGAATAAGCAGGGAAGGGTTGGAGGAGTGCCAGGGGCTCCCACGGGTATCGTGCCGTCGATGGTGGCCGTGCTTCCGTAAGGTCCGTCCCTGGCCGCTCGTTTCGTGCCTCCCCGCTGAGACAAAAACACAAAGGCAAGGGGAGGCAATGATGACGATGTCGTTCTTGGGACTGTTGTTCGCACTGGCATGTGGCGCGGGTGCCCTGGCCTACGGCGTGATTTCGATACGCTGGGTCCTGGGCAAGTCAGAGGGTAATGACGAGATGCGCCGGATCGCTCAGGCGATCCAGGAAGGCGCATCGGCATACATGAAGCGTCAGTACACCACGATTGCGATGGTCGGCGTGGTGATCGTCATCATTCTCTGGTTGGTCATCAGCGCAGCTTCGGCGATCGGCTTCGTGATCGGGGCCGTCCTCTCCGGCGCGGCCGGTTTCATCGGTATGCACGTGGCCGTACGCGCCAACGTCCGCACCGCCGCGGCGGCTATGGACGGGCTCGAATCGGCCATGGACGTGGCCTTCCGCAGCGGCGCGGTCACCGGTCTGCTGGTGGTCGGATTGGGCCTGCTGGGGGTCGCCGGTTATTTCGCGGTTTTGTGGTTGATCACGCCCAGCGGCGAAAGCGTTGGGCTGTCTCCGCTGGTCGGCTTGGCGCTCGGCGGGTCCCTGATCTCGATCTTCGCCCGCGTCGGCGGGGGCATCTTCACCAAGGGCGCAGACGTGGGTGCCGACCTGGTGGGCAAGGTCGAGGCCGGCATCCCCGAGGACGACCCGCGCAACCCGGCGGTGATCGCGGACAACGTGGGCGACAATGTCGGGGACTGCGCCGGAATGGCCGCGGATCTGTTCGAGACCTACGCCGTGACCATCATCGCGACGATGATGCTGGGTACCCTGCTGATGAGTGACCTCGGCATCATGGCCGCAATCTACCCGCTCGTGCTGGGCGGGGCGGCGATCCTTGCGTCCATCGTCGGCACGTTTTTCGTCAAGGCGCGCCATGGCAGCGAGATCATGAAGTCGCTGTACAAGGGGCTGGCGGTCTCGGGCGGGCTGGCAGCGGTGGCCTTCCTGCCCATCACCATGCTGTTGGTGCCCGACAACGCGCTCGCCAGCAGCATGGGCGTGGAGAGTGGGGCGGTAATGCGGCTTTATGGCGCGGCCCTGGTAGGACTGGTGCTGACTGGCACCATTATGGTCGTGACCGACTACTACACCTCGACCTCTTTCCGGCCGGTGCAGCACCTCGCCGCGGCCTCGACCACCGGTCACGCGACGAACATCATTGCCGGGCTTGCGATCTCGATGAAGTCGACCGCAGCCCCGGTACTGGCCGTCTGCGCGGCCATTCTGGTGTCCTACGCGCTCGGCGGACTGTACGGGATCGCGATCGCGGCGACAGGCATGCTGTCCATGACCGGGATCATCGTCGCGATGGATTCCTATGGACCCGTGACCGACAACGCCGGCGGGATCGCGGAAATGGGTGATCTGCCGTCCGAGGTGCGTGAGATCACTGACGCGCTCGACGCGGTGGGCAATACCACCAAGGCGGTGACCAAGGGCTATGCAATCGGCTCCGCAGGCCTCGCGGCACTGGTGCTTTTCGCCGATTACACCCATGGCCTCACGGACCACACCGGCATCTTGCACAGCTTCGAGCTGAGCAATCCGAAGGTAATCGTCGGGCTGTTCATCGGCGGCCTGGTGCCCTACCTGTTTGCGGCGATGACGATGGAGTCGGTGGGACGTGCGGCCGCGGGCATCGTCAACGAGGTGCGCCGGCAGTTCCGGGAGATCCCTGGCATCATGGAGCGTACCGCCAAGCCCGACTACACTCGGGCAGTCGACATGCTGACCACAGCGGCGATCCGGGAGATGATCATTCCCTCGTTGCTGCCAGTGCTGGTGCCGATCCTGGTGGGCGTGTTTCTGGGCAAGGAGGCGCTTGGCGGGTTACTGATCGGCGCGATCGTCACCGGTCTCTTCGTCGCCATCTCCATGACCACGGGTGGGGGCGCCTGGGACAACGCGAAGAAATACATCGAGGACGACAACCACGGAGGCAAGGGATCCGAGGCTCACAAGGCCGCGGTCACCGGCGATACCGTCGGCGACCCCTACAAGGACACCTCCGGTCCTGCGATCAATCCATTGATCAAGGTCATCAATATCATGGCTCTACTGATCGTGCCGATCCTGTGAACAAGGCGGGGACCCGCTTGTAGATCCGAACCAGGGAGAACCACAGAACATGGCCAGGAGCCGATTGCAGATGGCACCGGAGACAGAACTGAAGATGGAGCTTGGCCTATCCGGGGTCGATACCGAGAGCAGCGACTGGGATGTGCATTCGCTATGCTTTCACAAGGGGATGAAAAAAATCTCCGCGACAAGAGGAGTTCGATAACCATGGCGGTCCACCTCTACTTTTCGCTGATGCCCGAGGCACTTGTGGCATCGATGCTGCCACCGGCCGACTTTGCCCAGTATTACGCGACCGGTCGGCGCTACAAGACGCGCGGCCAGGCCCTATTCACCGAGATCGATCCCGAATTCCGGCATGAGCATTTTCCGATCGAGGAGGCCATCGAGCGCTGTGTTCCCCACCCGGACGGTGAGCCAAGGAAATCCATTTACGTTTCGGCCTACCGGGTGCTTGAGCACTTGCCGCTGGGTGTTATGGGCGACCTGCACCTGGTGACGGCCTTTGGGCAGACGCTGGCCCTGAAACGCGCCGAGCATGACGAATCGGACGGCCCGGACCCCTACCATCTGTACCAGGACCTTGCACCTGTAAACAGCCTGGTCGCGAGCCTGTTGAAACCGCGCGCGTTCTACGACACCGTCGTCAACCGGCCGCGCAAGTTGATCCGTTTCCCCGCTCTCGCCTTCGTGGAACTGGACCTCGGGGAACTCGCCTCCGATCCGGAGAACGGTAACCTGGATGAACTCCCTTACCCCTATGTTCATCACCTGCGTGACACGCTGCTCGAACTCGATAGCGACACCAAGGAGAACAAGCTTGTCCTCCGGCCCCAGTCCTCGGATTTCCTGTACCGCATGGTCAGCAGCGGGTTCTATATCGGCAATGGTGAGGAATTGGCCAGCTTCCCGATGCCGTCTCACGACGAATTGCGGCGCGACCATTCGCAGTGGTGGCGGACGGCGAACCAGTAGTCGGGGCCTGCTTCACGGCGGGGTGGGATCTGGTGTTGATGGTCATGGGTTGAGCCGCCGGCCTGTTCTGCGCAGTCGTCCGGACCGGATCGGCGCGAGTCTGGGTGCAGACAAGGCTCGCGATGCGGCTTGGGATGAGCTCTCGATGCGCGGCGATGCGGAGCAGGTGCCTTTGGCGACCAATCGGACCAGCGCTGGTTGCTTCCTCTCGGGATGAGGATGCCGCGGCATCGCCACCGATGTACCTCAGCCTTCTCCCTGGACTTGATGCTTGGTCGCCAAGAGCTGACTGTGGGGGACGTGCAGAAGCTCGGCGAGCTTGCGCACCAGGTATTCCTCGTTTTGGTGCAATATCGCGTCACCGTAGGCGATCCGCCAGAGCTCGCGCACCAGAGCGACCCGCTCTCCGGGGCCGTAGTGGCGGTTGATCAATGAGGTGAACTGGAAGTAGTCGGTCGCGTCCTTGCTCTCGGCCTCGGCCAGGGCAAGTAGCTCCCGGGTTTCCTCGGGCGTCAGCTCGAAGCGTTCGCGCACGGCCTCCTCTACCCGCGCGCACTCCTCGGGGCGCGCGGTCTCGTCCATTCGCGTCATTTCCAGGAGCAACGAGGCAACGGCCAGGCGCAGCCGGTGGGCCTCGTCCTGCTCCGTGCCGCCGGGGCTCAGATTGCTTTCGAAGAAGTCTCTGATGGCATTGAGCATGTGGCTTCAATCCGCGGTGGGGGCCGGCGCCGGGTCGCGGCGCTGCCCCGCGACGT
>PWRV01000176.1 GCA_003563455.1 Thioalkalivibrio sp. | reverse complement strand
CGGACCGGCATCGGCTTTTGAGGGCGGGGATCCCGAGCCTGCCGATCCATCTTTCGGTGGCTGAGGCCGGTAACGGAAGAGTTTGATCTTATTGGTGGGCCGTGTAGGAATCGAACCTACAACCAATGGATTAAGAGTCCACTGCTCTGCCAATTGAGCTAACGGCCCGCAACAGGAGGGGTGGGGTGACCGATGGGACTCGAACCCACGACAACCGGAGCCACAATCCGGGACTCTACCAACTGAGCTACGGTCACCACCGTATCGCCGTACCGCCTGTCCCACGGATGCCTGGGCGGTGGCGCGCCCGGCAGGACTCGAACCTGCAACCGTCGGCTTAGAAGGCCGATGCTCTATCCGGTTGAGCTACGAGCGCATGTGGCGGGAGCAGTGGTCGGGGTAGAGGGATTCGAACCCCCGACATCCTGCTCCCAAAGCAGGCGCGCTACCAGACTGCGCTATACCCCGAAGTGCCAAACCGCGAAAGCCCAGTACAGCGAGCCGGGGATCATAGCCGCGGTGTCCCGGGCGGTCAAGCCGCAGTCCTTTTCGGGTCGATCCTCCCGGCATCCTCGGCCGGCTTCAGTGACCCTGCCTCCAAAGATTCCCGGGCGCCGTCGCACCGCGACCGGACGCGAAGGGTTGCCGGTCGGTGGTCTGACTCCTCCAGGTATTGCCCTCAATGATGTGCTGCGGGCGATGCGGCGGCTCGAACGGCGCGTAATGGGTGGGCGACATCAGCGGCGCAGGCGGTGGGCGCGGGTGGAAGACCCGGGGTGGCGGTGGATAGCCGGTATGGTGACCGTATCCCGGACCGCTCCCGAAGGCGCTTCCGCCCACCGAAAAATGCAGGCCGCCGGCGCTTCCCATGCCGAGCATGTTGGCGACAAAACAACCGGGGCCCGACCAGAAGAACGCGCTAACCGGGGCCGGAATCGTGACAACGGCGACCAGCGCTGCCGCCCCGATCACCCACTTTCCCGCGAAGAAGCGCATTCCCCGGACTCAGGTGGTCGCGGTTTTCTTCGGGGCGGCCGGCTGCCGCGGCTTAGTCGTTGCAGCTCGCTTCTTTTGTGGCGTCGCCTTCTTGCTGCCCTCGGTGCTGCTTTCAGACGGTTTTTTGGTACCAGCCTTTTTTGTCGACGCGGATTTGGCCGGTTTTGCGGGCGCCGCCCCGGTCGCTGGAGCCTCTGGCGTACTCTTGCTCGCGGCCTTGGTCGCCCCCCGCGCTTCCCGTTTCACCTTCGCATTCGCGCCCGTTGTGGCGCCGGGTGTACTGGCTTCTCCCTTGCCCGTTCCGTCCGTCTTGCCGGGGGTGCTGTCGGTCCTGTTTCGAGATGTTGCCCCGGTAGGCGATGCCTGCTCGCCTTTCACGGGTCCCTTGCCTTTCGATGCCTCCTTGGCGTTTTCGGGCTTGGATTCGGCCTTGGGCTTCTTGCCTTCGGCAACCCCGGAATCCTCTTTGGGTCGGGGCGCGGCTGCGCCAGCCGCCGAAGCGGCTTCGGGTCCGGTACCCGAGCCGTTGGTCTTGCGCGCGGACGCGGCCCCGGTCGCTGCGGATGCATTCGCAGCGGTTTCCCCCTTGAGCGCCGTCTTGTCGGTGGCGTCAGACCTTGATGCTGCCGCCGCCATTGGCGCCGCGACGGCCTCGCCAGGCTCACGCTCTTCACCATCGCCGCCCGCTGGCGCAGCCGTCCCGGCAAGCCCTGCGGCGGCTTCCGCGTCGTCTTCCTCGTGGGAACCCGCATCGCCCCCGCCAGCCAGGCGCAGCACGGTATCGCGGTCGCGCTGGTCCTTGATCGCGTTGATGAACGAGTACTCGCCGCCAGTGACCGTGCGCGAGGTCTCCTCGAGCTCGATCGCCAGTTCCTGCACAGTCCGGATCACCCGGATGAAGCGCTCACCCGAACGCGACAGCGCGAAGGCGTTGTTCTGCTTGGCCTCGCGTACGCCTTCGTTGAGTTCGCGGATCGTGTCCTGCAGCTTCTGGATCTCCTTCTGCTGGCGGGCCCCGGCCGACTCCAGTTCCGCGACCTCGCTCCGCACGCGGCGAATTTCCGCGTCTTTCTCGTCGATGAGCATCCGCTGCTCGCGCCTGAGGCTATCGACGTAGTGACCGTGTTCGGTGCGCAGGCTGTGCAGGGCGCCTTCGTGTTCCTGTTTGACGTTCCGGATGGAGTCGGTGTGCTCGGTCTTGAGCGTCTGCACGTTTGTCTCGTGTTCGCGCTTGAGCACCGCGATAGCCCCCTCGTGCTCGGCCTTGAGCCCCTTCAGGGCCTCGGCGTGTTCCGCCCGAAGCTCGGCAGCCGCGTTTTCGTGCTCCTTCTTCAGGGCTTTGAGCTGGACCTCGTGTTCCCGCTTGAGCGTCGCGGTGGCGTCGTCGTGCTCGGCTTTCAAAGCCTTGAGGGCCTCCTCGCGGTCGCGCCGGACGGCCGCGAGCTCCTGGTCGTGTTCTTTCTTCTCCGCCTTCAGGCGTTCCTCGTATTCGGCACGGAGGGCATCATTCGCCTCGCTGTGTTCCGCTCGAAGCATCTGCCCCGTGCGGTCCATTTCCTCCCGCGCGGCGCGTACCTCTCCCTCGTACTGCTCGTGCAGGGCACCGAACTGGTTCTCGTACTCGGCCCGGGTCTCCCGGACGTTGGCAATGTTTGCCTCGTTCAGGCGTTCGATCGAGGCGCTGTATTCATCGTTCAGGCGCTTGAGCTCGGCGGCCTGGTCCGCGCGTGCAGCCTCGACCGTGCGCTCTGCGTCCTCCCTGACGCGCCTGAGCTCCTCTGCGTGGCCCTCCCGCAGTTTCTCCAGCGTATCCGCGTGAGCAGAGTCCATCGTCTTCAAAGTGCGCGACTGGTTCTTGCGCTCGGCTTCGAGGACCTGCTCCACGCGCTCATTGAGGGCGATCTTGCCGACCTTGAAGCCGATCAGGGCGAGAATGATGATGAAGATGATCACCTCGGGGCGGAAGAGGACCAACAAATCCATGGCTTGAACCTCGCTTGACTGAAACCGTACGTTGCAGGCGCAACCGGTGCGTCCCGGAGCCAGGAGAACGAACCGATGTCGATGCGATCCGCCTCAAACATCAGAGTATAGCGCCGGGAACCAGTCGAGCGACCGCGGCTGGCATTCGGCGCCGTGCCGGATCCGGTCTTGCGATGGTTCGGCGGAGTGCCGGGTCGTGCCCGCGGCCATTTCATCCGCGTCTTTTTCCGCCCGATAGCCGGGCCGCGGAGCGACCCGCCAACCCGTTCCGGACGTGCTACGGGCCAATGAGCAGAAGCGGTTGCGCAGGGGCATACTGGGCTGACGGACCCGGGACTTCCGGGCCGGAACGACAACACGGGAGGAGCAGCAGGATGAACGTCAGAATCGATATCGAATGCACCCCGGAAGAATTCAAGGAACTCTTCATCCCCTCCGAGAAGCAGGCCGAGTTCGCCGCGAGCTTTCAGCAGGCAATGATGAAAGGCATGCAGCAGGCGATGGTCGACAGCATGCAGGAGACCTTCAAGCAGCAGTTCAACCCCTTTGGCCCGCAGGGTCGGAGCGGCCGCGACTAGCGCCGCAATCGGGGCACCGGCGGGTCGCGCGCCCAGGGAGCCGTGAACGGTAGAGGATCCGGGCAGATGCGCTGGGTCGTCGGCAAGCGTTAAGCGATGGGCTTGTGCCCGGTGATCTGATTCCCGGAGAGGCCGGGTGGGGTCCGAAACCGGGGGCCGCTGTCATGGCGAGCCTGCAGGGAGCCGTGCTGTTCCGGCAATAGCATGGTTGTTGAAACTTGCGGATTGCGGCCGCCGGGAGTAAAGCATTCACGCAGGCGCCGGTGTGCAGTGGGGAGCCGGCATTCAGAGGGGCCGCGCAGCGGGCAACCAGGGGGGGCAGCAATGGTCCACGGGCTCATGGTGTTCAACGACTGGCTCAACAGCATCGTCTGGGGGCCACCATTCATGATTTTGCTGGTGGGTACGGGTCTCTACCTGACCATCCGGCTTGGATTCTTCCAGTTCACCCATCTTCGCTTCGCCTGGCGGCGCACCTTTGGCAGCCTGCTAAGGCGGAAGGCGGTCCACGAGGAGGGTGCGATCACCTCCTTCCAGGCGGTGACCTCAGCGATGGCCGCGACCATCGGTGTCGGCAACATCGCCGGGGTTGCGACGGCCATCGCCCTTGGTGGCCCCGGAGCCGTATTCTGGATGTGGGTGGTCGCGTTAGTCGGTATGGCAACCAAGCTCGGGGAGGCCACCCTCGGTGTGAAATACCGGCAGGTGGACGACGAGGGCCGGTTCTCCGGGGGCGTGTTTTTCTACATCGAGAAAGGACTCGGGAAACGCTGGAAGTGGCTGGCATTGCTCTACGCCTTCCTTGCAGGGCTCGCCGCATTCGGGATCGGCAACATGGTGCAGGCGAACACCATGGCCCATGCGCTCGAATCCAGCATGGGGGTGCCGCCCTGGTTCACCGGCATCGTCGTGATGATCCTCGTCGGGGTTGTGACGCTCGGGGGCATCAAGCGCATAGCGGTCACCGCCGAGAAGATTGTCCCGACGATGGCCCTGATCTACGTGATCGGTGCAGTCGGCGTACTGGTGAGCTTCTACTCGCAGATCCCGGCGGCCTTCGGGATGATTTTTGCGGGGGCCTTTACGCCGACGTCCGCGATCGGCGGTTTTGCTGGTGCCACGGTCGCGATGGCCGTGCGCTACGGCTTCGCACGCGGGATCTTCTCCAACGAGGCCGGCCTGGGTTCTGCCTCCATCGTCCACGCCCAGGCGCGCAGCAAGCCGTATGCGCAGGGCCTGTGGGGCATGTGGGAGGTCTTCATCGACACGCTGGTGGTGTGCACGCTGACCGCGCTGGTGATCCTGGTCACGGGGGTGATCCAGACCGGCCAGACTGGCGCGGAGCTGACGACCAGCGCTTTCACCGCCGGGTTGCCAGGCCTCGGTGGCTGGATTGTGGTGATTGCGATCGTGCTCTTCTCCTACAGCACCATGCTCACCTGGAACTTCTACGGCGAGAAGAGCTGGGAATATGCCTTTGGCCCGAAGGTCGTGAAACCCTACCGGATTATCTTCATTGCGTTCCTCTTCCTCGGTGCGATCGGTGGTCTGACCACGATCTGGGACATCGCGGATACGCTGAATGGGCTGATGGCCGCGCCCAACCTGATCGCGCTGGTCCTCCTCGCAGGCGTGCTGGTGAAGGAAAAGGTGCAGTATCTGAAGGAACAGCGGGAGGAGGCGGCGCGTCGGGACAACGACAAGGACGGCCCCCCGCCGGGACCGCCTCACGTTTCCTGAACGACAGTGCGCCTGTGGTGTTGTCCGGGCGATCAGCCCGGGCAACACTAACGGTTTACGGCCCGGAGGTGGGAGGGGCGGCCGTTACAGCGCTTGCGGAGGCGCCTCCCCCGTCGCTCTGATCGGAGTCAGAGGCCGATCAACTCCGCGCGCACACCGGTACTCGTGACCGCATCAAGGATCTCGCGGGTACCGATTCGCTCGGGGTCGAATTCGACCACCATCAGGTGGGGCCTGTGGTCCAACATCGAGGTATTGCTGACTCCGCTGATCGCGCGCAGCTTGTCGGCAAGTTCTCCTCGCAAAATCGCGTCCAGGGTTTCGTCGATGTGAACGGTCACGTCCACGATGCCATTGCTCATGATTTCTCCTCCTTCAGCGGCCGGGCTTGCGTATTTGTGCTGCCCGTGGATCGGCGCTAAGGAACATTCCGCTACCGATCCCGGGCTCTTCCGCGCACCGAAGTGCGCGATATCCCCGGTCTGCACCTGAGTCTAGACCGTTTCCACGGCTGCGGGGTCGGACCAAGCCAAGCCATTGAATCGGAGAAGAAAAAGGTCGAAAAACGGGCCGTTTTTGCTCTTAAAGTCGCCATTTTTGGGCCAAAAAGCCTGGCGAAGGCGCGGTAGCGGGACGGCGCGACCGACCGCCGCAGATTTGTTCCCGGAGGTCCGTTTTCGGGGCCGAAAACGGCATTTTAAGGCGATTATTGGCGTCTAAAAAGT
>PWRV01000050.1 GCA_003563455.1 Thioalkalivibrio sp. | reverse complement strand
GAAGCCAGAACGACGGTTTGCGACGCGCTCATTCAGTCCTCGATCTCGATCAGCGCGTCATCCGGGTTCGCCGCCTGTCCCTTGGTCACGTTGACCGCCTTCACCACGCCACTGATCGGCGCCGGGATTTCCGACTCCATCTTCATGGCCTCGAGAACAAGCACGGCGGTGCCAGCCTGCACTTCATCGCCCTCGCTCACCAGCACGTCGATCACGGTTCCCGGCATGGAGGTGGTCACGTCTCCGGGGCGCGTGGCGCGGCGCGCACCGGCCTTGCGGGGCCGCTTCTGTCCGACGTCTCCCGCCGCGGGACCCGGAGCGACATCAATCTCCTCGAGGGTCTCGAGCAGCACCTCCTCGGGCAGGCCGTCCACTGTGACGAACAGCGGGCGGGAATCTTCGCGCCGGTGGCCGCTGCCGGTCACCCGGATGTGATAGGACTCACCGTGGAAGGTCACGTTGAACTCGACCGGTGCCGGACAACCCTCCGCGGTGGTCGCCTGCGGCGGATTCAGCGGCTCCGGGACCAGCGTGCCGTCGCGTCGCTGTTCCAGGAATTGCCGCCCGACCTCCGGGAACAGTGCGTAGGTCAGCACGTCTTCCTCGGATCCGGCGAGATCGCCGATCTCGCTGCGCAGGGTGTCCATTTCCGGTGGGATGCGGTCTGCTGGCCGGCATTCCAGCACTTCGGCGTTGCCAATCGCCTTGCCCCGGATGATCGGGTTCACTGGACCGGGCGTGTTCCCGTAGTGCCCCATCAGGTAGTGCTTCACCTCGTTGGTGATCACCGTGTAACGCTCGCCGGCCAGTACGTTCATCACCGCCTGTGTTCCGACGATCTGGGAGGTTGGCGTGACCAGCGGCGGATAGCCGAGGTCCTCGCGTACCGTGGGGATTTCGCGCAGCACCGCGTCGAACTTGTCCAGTGCGTCCTGATCGCGCAGCTGATTCGCAAGGTTCGAGATCATGCCTCCGGGCACCTGGTTGACCTGCACGCGGGTGTCCACGCCCGTGTAGTCGCTTTCGAAGCGTGCATATTTCTTGCGAACCTCGCGGAAATAGGCGTCGATCTCCTGCAGGGCCGCCAGGTCCAGTCCCGTGTCGTGCCGCGTGCCGGCGAGGGCGGCGACCATGCTCTCTGTGGGAGGGTGGCTGGTGCCGCCGGCGAAGGCGGACATCGCCGTCTCGATGTGCCGGCAGCCGGCCTCGATCGCCTGCCAGTGACAGAGTTCGGAGAGTCCCGATGTCGCGTGGGCGTGCAGATGAATGGGTACGGCGACCGACTCGACCAGCTCCGCAACCAGTTCACGGGTCGCGCTCGGGGTGAGCAGGCCCGCCATGTCCTTGATCGCGATGCTCTGCGCGCCCATTTCGACCATTTCGCGGGCCATGCTCACGAATTGGCGCGAGTTGTGCACAGGGCTGGTGGTGTAGCAGATCGTGCCTTGCGCGTGGCCGCCGGCCTCCCGGGTGGCCTCGATTGCGACCCGAAGGTTGCGGGTGTCGTTCATCGCGTCGAAGATCCGGACGATGCTGATTCCGCCCTCGACGCTGCGCTGCACGAAGCTGCGCACCACGTCATCGGCGTAGTGGCGGTAGCCAAGCAGATTCTGTCCGCGCAGCAGCATCTGCAGCGGCGTCTTCGGCAGCGCGGTCTTCAGACGGTGCAGTCGTTCCCAGGGGTCTTCCTTCAGGAAGCGTACGCACGCGTCGAAGGTCGCGCCGCCCCAGGCCTCCAGGGAATGAAAACCGATGCGATCCATCTGGGGGCAGATCGGCAGCATGTCCTCGATGCGCAGGCGGGTCGCGATCAGGCTCTGATGCCCGTCGCGCAGGGTCACGTCGGTGATGTGTACTCGACTCATGAAACGATCCTAGAGGCCGTGGTGGGCGGCCAGCGCGGCGGCGATGGCGACGGCGAGATTGCGGTTCGGACGGCTTTTCGGGAAATCCGTCAGTTCCGGGTGAGCGGCGATGAAACCGGTATCGAAGGAGCCCGACCGGAAGTCCGGGTGATCCACGATTGCCAGGTGATAGGGAATGGTGGTCCGGACGCCGAATACGCCGATGTCCCGCAGCGCACGGTCGGCCCGCCTCAGCAGGAGTTCCCAGTCCAGTGCCCAGCAAATCAGTTTCGCGCACATCGAGTCGTACTGGGGCGGGATCTGATAGCCGGTGTAAATCGCCCCGTCGGTGCGGATCCCCGGGCCGCCTGGCGCGAAGTAGCGCGTGATGCGCCCGAAGCTCGGCAGAAAGTCGTTCTCCGGGTCCTCGGCATTGATGCGGAATTCGATCGCGTACCCGCGCCGGGCGATGTCCTCCTGCCGGTAGCGCAGCGGCAGTCCTGCCGCCACCCGCAACTGCTCCTGAACGATGTCGACCCCGGTGATCATTTCGGTGACCGGATGCTCGACCTGCAGCCGGGTGTTCATCTCCATGAAATAGAACGAGCCGTCGTGGTCGAGCAGGAACTCCACGGTCCCGGCGTTCTCGTAGCCGACCGCACGTGCCGCGGTCACCGCGGCCGTGCCGACAAACTCCCGCTGCGCCTCCGTGAGCTGCGGCGAGGGGGCGATCTCGACCAGTTTCTGGTGCCGGCGCTGAATGGAACAGTCGCGCTCGTACAGGTGAACCACGTTGCCGTGGCTGTCGGCCAGGACTTGCACCTCGATGTGCCGCGGGTTGACGATCGCCTTTTCCAGGAAGATCTCGGTGCTGCCGAAGGCGCGGGTGGCCTCGGAGCGCACGCGTTCGAAGTTGCGGCGCAGGCTGTCCGGGTCTTCGCACAGGCGGATGCCGCGCCCGCCTCCACCGTTGGTGGCCTTCAGCATCACCGGATACCCGACGCGTTCCGCGACGGGCAGCGCTGCCTCCGCGTCGTCCAGGTTGCCTTCGGAGCCCGGCACAACCGGCACGCCTGCGGCGATCATCGCCTCGCGCGCCGCCACCTTGTCGCCCATGCGCCGGATCACCCCGGCGGACGGCCCGACGAAGCGGATGCCGCGAGCGGCACACGCGGCCGCGAACTCGGCATTCTCCGAGAGGAAGCCGTAGCCCGGATGCGCGGCGTCGCAGCCGGCCGCCCGAGCGACATTGATCAGGCGGTGCATATTCAGGTACCCGCCCATGGTGTCGGGTCCGATGGAGTAGGCCTCGTCGGCCTTTTTCACATGCAGCGCGTGACGGTCCGCGTCGGTGAAAACCGCCACCGAGGTGATGCCCATTTCCGCGCAGGCACGGATCAGACGCACGGCGATCTCGCCGCGGTTGGCAATGAGAAGTTTGCGGATCGGAATCAACGCCGGCTGTCCTGTCTGTTTTTTTGGCAGTGCAGTATCCGCAAGCGCCGGCGGGGCTGCAAGTTAAGCCTCTGTTCGCTTTGACAGAAAACCCGCGCGCGCGTATATTTCGCGCCCTTGAGATGAGCCGCCTTCCCGTTTCCCTCGACCCCTTCCAGCCGCGGGCACTCGATCAGCAGTGGCAGGCTGATTTCGGCCGGAGGGATCTGCCGCGGCTGAGTGCGGTGGTGCCGGAGGCGACGCCCGTCGACGTGCATGTACAGCTCGGTCTGGTGCGCGGGCTCCTCGGGGAGACGCGGCTGCAGGGCAGGATCACCGGTGAACTGGGGCAGGAGTGCCAGCGCTGCCTGGGTTTGATGTCGTGGACCTTCAGTCTTGAGCCCGACGTGGTCGTGGCCGGGCCCGGAGGGTTGCCCGAGGGGTTGGGCCGGGGCCAGGACGTACTGGAACTGGACGAAGACGGTCTTCTGCGGCCCGCCGAGTTTGTGGAAGAGGAAATCCTGCTCGCGCTGCCGCTGTCACCACGGCATCGGGAATGCGTCGAGCAGCTGCAGCGCGAGTTCGAGTCGGGTACGGGTGGCGGGCAGGGGGAAAATCCCTTTGCCGCGTTGAAAAAGCTGCGCAGGTCGCCCTGACCGCAGCCCGCTAGACCTTTAACAAGGCGCCCGGTTTTCCGGGGTCAGGCAAATTGGAGACAGCACCATGGCAGTTCAGCAAGGCCGTACCACTCCTTCCAAGCGCGGCATGCGCCGAGCACACGATGCCCTCAAGGGCGCCACGCTTTCGATCGAGCCCACCACCGGCGAAGTCCACCGGCGGCACCACGTGTCCCCGGCCGGTTTCTACCGCGGGCGCCAGGTGATCCAGAAGGACGTGGCGGTCGAGGACGACGAGGATTGATGCAGGCCCGCCTCGGCGGCCTGTCGGGCGTTGAGTCGCAGTCGCTGCCGCGACGGCAAGGTCGGTACGACGGTGTCATGCCGGCCGTACCGCAACAGCGGCAGGAGTGACCGACGCGTCGTTGGAGCGTTCCGGCCCGACATACCGGCGTCCTGTTGCTCCCGGGCCGACGGTACGCCGGAAACAGTGATCCTTCCCCGCGACCTCCGGTCGGAGCCGTTACGAGGGGCAGGCAGTGCGAGGGCAGGTCGCGATCAGCATGAGCCACAGCTATCCCATTGCGCTGGACGTGATGAGCGGAGACCACGGCGCCTCCGTGATCATGCCGGCCGCTCTCCGGGCGCTGCAGGAGATGGACGACATCCATCTCCTGCTCGTCGGCGACGAGGCCGTGGTTGCGGCGCACATGAGACACTGGCCGGAGTCCGTCAGACCCCGCGCGCAGGTCATTCACGCCTCGCAGACGGTGGCGATGGAGGAGCTGCCGGCGGTCGCACTGCGCAACAAGCGCGATTCCTCGATGCGCAAGTCGATCGACCTCGTGAAGGAGGGCAGCGCGTCTGCCTGCGTTAGCGCCGGCAATACCGGCGCGCTGATGGCCACCGCCCGCTACGTGCTGAAGACCCTCGCGGGCATCGACCGGCCTGCCATCGCCACCGCGCTGCCGTCGCTGTTCGGCCACACCCACATGCTGGACCTCGGTGCCAATGTCGACGTGGAGGCGGCGCACCTGTACCAGTTTGCGGTGATGGGTTCGGTCCTGGTGACCGCGATCGACGGCCTGGAGACGCCGCGGGTCGGTCTGCTCAACATCGGCTCCGAGGCGATCAAGGGCAATGATCGCGTGCGCGAGGCGGCGCACCTGCTCGAAGGGTCATCACTGAACTATATCGGCTTCGTTGAGGGCAACGACGTCTATTGCAGCGATGTCGACGTGGTTGTCTGCGACGGTTTCGTCGGCAACGTTGCGCTGAAGACCAGCGAGGGGGTCGCGCGCATGATCGCCGACAACATCCGGACGGAATTCAAGCGGTCCTGGATCACTCGGCTGCGCGGGCTGGTCGCGCTGCCGGTCCTGAACCGTTTTCGCAATCGCATTGACCCCCGGCGCTACAATGGTGCCTCGCTGCTGGGATTGCAGGGGATCGTGATCAAGAGCCACGGCGGCGCGGACGAGGTCGCCTTTCAGAATGCCATCCGCATCGCCCGCAAGGAGGCCGAGGCAAACGTTCCGCAGCGGATCGACAAGCAGTTGGGCCGCATGTTGCGCCAGGAGGTTGAAGTGTGACCCATGCTCGCGTCTCGGGAACCGGCGGCTACCTGCCGGAAGCGATTCTGACCAACGCCGACCTGGAAAAGCTGGTCGATACCACGGACGCGTGGATCGTCGAACGCACGGGCATCCGTCTGCGTCACGTCGCCGCCCCCGGGGAAACGACCTCGGACCTGGCCCTGAAGGCCTCGTTGCGGGCTCTGGACGCCGCCGGACTGCACGCGCACGATCTCGACATGATCCTGGTCGCGACCACCACGCCGGACCAGATCTTTCCGAGCACCGCCTGCCTGCTGCAGGCGAAGCTTGGCGTTGGTGGCTGTCCCGCCTTTGACATCCAGGCGGTGTGCAGCGGGTTCGTGTACGCGGTCGCGACGGCAGACCAGTTCATCCGTGGTGGCCAGTGCCGCCACGTGCTCGTGGTGGGCGCCGAGACCCTGTCGCGCATCACCGATTACAGCGACCGGGGCAACTCCATCCTCTGGGGCGACGGCGCGGGGGCAGTGGTCCTGTCCGCGGCGAAGGAGCCGGGCGTGATCTCGACCCATCTGCACGCCGACGGGGCCCACCGCGCCCTGCTCGAGGTCCCGGCCGGGG
>PWRV01000048.1 GCA_003563455.1 Thioalkalivibrio sp. | reverse complement strand
CGTGACCCGGGCCGGGTCCGCTTCGGCATTGGCATCGGCATCGGGCTTTAGCATCAAGGGCTTGTCGGGCGCCGGAATCGGCGAGAGGGCTCGGGTGCCTGGGTAGCCAAGGGGTTGTCTGCCGAAAGGCTCCGGTCCTGACCCGTAGCCACGGCGTGTGCCGATCGGGCGCTACACCGGTGCTTTCGGGAAGATCCTCCGACCGCCTCGGGATCAGCGGCCTGCGGTAAGCCTCTCAGCCGCCACTGCCGAAGAGGTGGCCGAAGATGCGCGCGCCGCCGATGTAGGTGCCCATCGCCGAACCGAGCGTGGTCAGCAGGAAAACCAGGAGTATCCGTGACACCCGGTTGCTCCACCAACCGCGCGCGCTGGTGGTGTCACGGCGAAGGCTCGCGAAGTCGCCGACCTGCGGCTTGCGCATGTAGATTTCCACCGCTGCCGCGACGAAGCCCGCGCCGATCGTCGGATTCAGCGAGGTCAGAGGTGCGGCGAGCGCCACCGCGCCGATCGTGACCGGGTGCGCAAGCGCGATGATGCCACCCACCGCCGCCAGGCCGCCGTTGATCAGGATCCAGTCCAGCACCATCTGCAGGCCAAGTTCGGTGTTACGGGCAAACCCGATCACGAAGCCCGTCAGGATGATGCCGACCACCACCCAGGGAATGTACTTGGGCCAGCGTGCCTTCGGCGGAGACCGTTCCAGCTGCTCCAGCACGTCGTCGGGCCGCTGCCGGTCGAGGGTCACGTAGTTCTCGATGCCCTTCAGGTGACCCGCGCCGACGACTGCCAGCACCTGCCGGGCGTCCCCATCCGCCAGCTTGCGCAGATGCGCGGCCATGTAGCGGTCGCGCTCGTCGATCAGCGGCACGTAGAGTTCCCGGGACTGTTCGGCGAACTCGTTGAAGGTCGACTCGAGCATGTCGCCTTCCTTCAGGCGCTCGATGTCCTCCTCGGCGATCTTCTCCCGGCTCAGCACACTGGCGAACAGACCGCCCACCAGCCCCATGCGTTGCCACCAGGGCACCGCGCGGTAGGCGCGGCGCAGCGTCAGGCCGATATCGCGGTCGATCAATGCCAGCGGCAGCCCTTGCTCCAGCGCCCCGAACATCGCCGCGCGCATTTCTGCGCCCGGCTCGATGCCGTACTGGTCCGCCAGCCGTTGCTGGTAGGCCCCGAGCGCGAGGCTGGCCGCGATCATCGGTGCCTGACCGCTGCGGATGACGCTGAACAAATCCATCCTGCTCATCGCCTCGGGGTCGAGCATCGCGCGCTGGCGGCTCATGCAGAGCTCGATCGCGACGGTGTCGAAGACGCCGCTGGCCATCAGGTCGGTCACCATCCGCGCACTCGCCGGCGATACGTGCGCAGTGCCGAGCAATGTGATCTCGGTCTCGCCGATGCGGACCCGGCGGTGGGGTTCCCGGGCAAGGAGTTGGGCGACGGTGTCGTTCATCGGACTCTGGCCAGCATGCGCAAAGCCCGCCATCGTAGCCGGAATGCGGCCGCGGGGCGAGCCGGTGTCGGCAGCCTTCGGTGCCGCGGCGGCAGCCGGACCGGAGCAGGCGTCAGGATGCGGCCGCCAGCCAGCGTAGCCAGGCGTCCTGCAATGCCGGCGACCGCGCGGCGACTGCGGACGGTTTCTGCAGGCTGCGGCGGAACACCGGGCTGCCGTCCAGCGTGCTGTCGCGCCCACCGGATTCGGCCAGCATCAGGGTGCCCGCGGCGCTGTCCCACAGTGCCTGTCCGCCGTGCAGATAGAGATCGGCCCGGCCGGCCGCCAGCCAGGCCCATTCGAGCGCGCACGCCCCCAGGTTGCGCTGGGAGCGGAAGGGCGGCTCCGTCACCAGCGCCAGAGCGAGCCGATGCGGCAGGCGCTTGTAGTCGACGAGGGCCGTGCAGCGCGACAGGTTGGCCTCCTCCGGTGACGGGCCGGCCGGAACCTTGCCGTTCAGCCAAAGGCCCGAGCCGCGTGCAACGCTGAAGAGTTCGTCGCGGATGGGGTCGTAGGTGGCGCCGCAGGCGACCCCGTCGGTATCGATCAGTGCAAGCGAAATCGCGAAGAACGGCATGCCGCCCGCGAAATTGGTGGTGCCGTCGAGCGGGTCCAGCAGCCAGCAGCGGCCGTTTCCCTCCAGTGCCGCCTGCTGCGCGTCGCGGGACTGCTCCTCGCTCAGCACCGGGATTTCCGGGAACAGCCGGCCCAGCGCATCGCGCAGGCGCCTGTCCACCGCGTGATCGGCGCTGGTGACCAGGCTGCCGTCGGCCTTCTCGGAGACCGCAAGCTGGCCGTCGAAGCGCGGCAGCAGTTCCTCGCGACCGGCACTGCGCAGGGCCGGGAGGAGGGCGTCGAAAGAACATTCGGGCGATGTCATCGGCTGGGTCCATTCCGATCGGGGCCGCCGCGGCTGCGGCGGGGTGTCGCGGGGTGAGCACAGGTCGGTCCTGCGCGTATGATACCGCGTCATGACCGGACTCTTCGTGATCCTCGCCATCGTGCTGGTTGTCCTCTACTTCAACGACGCCTGGCGCAGCCTCGAACGCGCGCGCAAGGTCGCGCGCGACCTGTGTGCGCGGGCCGGGGTTCAGTTTCTCGACAGCAGCGTGGTACAAAAAGGCGTAAGGATCGTGCGGGGCGGACGCTGGGGGCTGATGCTGGCCCGGACCTACCGCTTCGAATTCGCGACCGATGGCCAGTCGAGACACTCGGGCGAGATCACGCTGCGCGGACGCCGCGTGCGCGTGGCCAGCATGGATCTGCCCGAGGGGGGGCGGGTGCTGGACGGGGAGACGCGTGCGCGGGATCCCGGGGAGTCGACTCGGTGACGCTGAACGAGCTTCGATACGCGGTGGCGGGGGCCCGCGAGCGGCATTTCGGCCGGGCGGCGGACGCTTGCCACATCAGCCAGCCTTCGCTATCGGTGGCGGTGCGCAAGCTGGAAGACGAACTCGGTGTGACCCTGTTCGAGCGGGGCCACGGCGAGGTGACACTGACACCGGCCGGCGAGAGCCTGATCCGGCAGGCGCGCAGGGTCCTGGACGAGGTCGGCGTGCTCCGGGAGATGGCGACGCAGCAGCAGGACCAGCTCTCCGGTCCGCTGCGGCTCGGTGCGATCTATACCATCGCGCCTTACCTGCTGCCCGAACTGATCCCGGTGCTGCACGAAACCGCGCCGAACATGCCGCTGGTGATCGAGGAGAATTTCACCGCGCGTCTGCGTGATCGGCTGAAGGAGGGCGAGCTCGACGCGATCCTTGTGTCTCTGCCCTTCGAGGAGCACGGTGTGGTGACGCTGCCGCTGTACGATGAACCCTTCGTGGCGGTGCTGCCGGCCGCACATCCGCTACAGCGGGAGAAGCCGCTCGGCGTGGACCGGATGGCAGACGCGACCCTGCTGCTTCTGGGAGCCGGTCACTGTTTCCGGGACCAGGTGCTGGAGGCCTGTCCGCGCTGCCTGCAATCTGCGGAGGAGACCGGAAGTGCTGCCCGCAACCTGCAGGGCACTTCGCTCGAGACGATCCGGCACATGGTCGCTTCAGGAATGGGCGTGACCATTCTCCCCTGTACTGCCGCTGGTGCCGACCGCTATCAGCAGCGTCTGCTCGCGGTCCGTCGTTTCGCGAAGCCGGTCCCCAGCCGGCGCGTGGCGCTGGCGTGGCGAGCGAGCTTTCCGCGTCCGCAGGCGATCGAGGCGCTGCGTCAGGCGGTGCTGGACACCAGTCTTTCCTGCGTGAGCTTCATCCAGCCCGGGCAGCGGGACGGCCAGGTGAGCGAAAAAGGGACTGCTGCACCCGAGTGAGGGTCTACATGGGAGCGGCCTGTGGGAGCGAGCCTGCTCGCGAACGCGCCGCAGGCGCGGCAGACGCCGGTGCTCCAATCCGCGCGAGGCACGCTCACACAGCGCTGCCGCGGGCATCGCGCGCGGGCTTCACGTTACACTTGCGCGCCTATGATCCGTTTCGAGAACGTGGAACTGCGTCGCGGTGGCCAGGCGCTGGTCCGCAATGCCTCCTTTGCGATCCACCCCGGCTGGCGCGTCGGCCTGACCGGCGCCAACGGTTGCGGAAAAAGCACATTGCTGGCGGCATTGCGCGGTGAACTGGTGCCGGATGCCGGCACCATCGACTGGCCCCGGGGCTGGGTGCTGGCCCACCTGCCGCAGGAGGTGGGGGCCAGCCCCCGGAAGGCGGTGGACTACGTGCTCGATGGCGACGCGGCCCTGCGGGAGCTTCAGGCCCGCCTGGAACGGACCGAGGATGGCGAGGAGCACGGGCGCCTCTACGCGGAGATCGACGCGATCGACGGCTGGAGCGCTGATGCGCGTGCCAGGCAGTTGCTGGCCGGCCTCGGCTTCGAGCCCTCGGACCCGGACCGGGCGGTGTCGGAGTTCTCCGGCGGCTGGCGCATGCGCCTGGGGCTCGCCCGCACCCTGATGACGCGCTCGGATCTGCTGCTGCTCGACGAGCCCACCAACCACCTCGATTTCGAGACCGTCCTGTGGCTCGAGGACTGGCTCCGGCGCTATCCGGGCACCCTGATCGTCATCGCCCATGACCGACGCTTCCTGGATGCCGTGGTCACGCACGTCGCTCATATCGAGCACCGGCAGGTGCAGCTGTTCACCGGCAGCTACAGCGCGGCCGAACGCCGCCGCGCGGAGATCCTCGCGCAGACCGAGGCCGCGGCGGCACGCGTCGCCCAGGAGCGCGCCCACCTCGAGCGCTTCGTCGCGCGCTTTCGGGCAAAGGCGACCAAGGCCCGACAGGCACAGAGTCGCCTGAAGCGCCTGGAGAAGCTGGATGAGATCGCGGTGCTGCGCGCGGCCCAGCCGATGCACCTGCAGATTCCGGCGCCGGAGCGCCTGCCCGATCCCCTGCTGCGCCTGGACCATGCCAGCGTCGTGACGGACGGGAAGACCCGCCTGCACCCCGCGACGCTGCGGCTGCGGCCGGACGATCGCATCGGCATCCTGGGACCGAACGGCGCGGGCAAGTCGACACTGCTTTCGGTGCTGGCCGGCCTGCTGCCGCTGAGCGGGGGCGAACGCGAGGTGGAGCCCGGCCTGGTGGTCGGTTACTTCGCGCAGCACCAGCGCGAGCAGCTGGACGAGGCCGCCAGCCCGCTGCTGCACCTGCAACGGCTGGAGGTGGCGATGACCGAGCAGGAAATGCGCAACCTGCTCGGCGGCTTCGGGTTCGGAGGCGCGCGGGCCGACATGCCGGTGGCCGGGCTTTCCGGGGGCGAGCGGGTCCGGCTGGTGCTGGCGATGCTGGCCTGCCAGGCGCCGGCCGTGCTGTTGCTCGACGAGCCCACGAACCACCTCGATCTGGACATGCGCGAGGCCCTGACGGAGGCGCTGGAGGACTACGCGGGTGCGCTGGTGGTGGTCTCCCACGATCGGGACCTGCTGACCCGCGCCTGCGACCGTTTCTGGCGCGTGCGCGAGGGTCACGTCGAGGAGTACGAGGGAGACCTCGACGACTACGCCCGCGAACTGATCCGGGACCGTGCCCAGGGGACCGAGGCGCCGCGCGGGGACCTGCGCGCGCCCGCCGCGCCGGAGCGCGAGGGTAGCCGCGAGCGGCGACAGCAGGCCGCCCGCCAGCGGGAGTCCCTGAAGCCGCTGCGCCGGGCCGCGGAGCGGGAGGAGGCCCGCTGTTCCCGGCTGCAGGCCGAGCTCGAAGCGGTGGAGACAGCGATGGCGGATCCCGAACTGTATGACGGTGCGGACGGCGGCAAGCTGGAGGCCCTCCTGCAGCGTCAGGGCCGGCTGCGGCAGGAACTCGAAGCGGCCGAGGCTGCCTGGATGGAGGCGCTCGAGGCGCTGGAGACCGCCGGCTAGAGGCAAGGACGGGTCTGGCCCCGTCGATCGAGCACGAGATCGGGTTCCCCTGCGTGCACTACCTTCTGGTGTCGACCCTGACACGATGGCTGTCACCAGTCCCGGAACCGGTGTGGCGATCGACGCGATGCCGGCAGGGGCTGCGCACGGATTCTGGCGATATGCAGCTTTACATGCCATCCTCATGATCGCTGTTTCCGGAAAGCCGGACCAGCATGGAGGAGACAGAGTGTGACCGAAGAACGCAGACGACGGGGTTGGCTGGTATT
>PWRV01000016.1 GCA_003563455.1 Thioalkalivibrio sp. | reverse complement strand
TTCCCGCGATGGCACGGCCTGTCTGCTGCTGGTTGCCGACGGGATGGGTGGGCATCGCGGTGGTTCGCTGGCCGCGCAGACGCTGTTGGAGATCGCGGAAACGAAGTGGGATTCGTGTGGTGGCGCGCCCAAGGATCCAAAGCAGTTCCTCGAAAATCTGTGTCAGGACGCGCACCAGGAGATCAACCTGCGCGGACGCGAGCAGGGACTCGACCCACGCAGTACCGTGGTTGCGCTGATTGTCCAGGAGTCCAGCGCGTGCTGGGTCCACGTTGGCGACAGCCGACTCTACCTTTTCCGCGGTCAGGAACTGAGGGTTCGCACCAGAGACCACTCACTCGTGCAGGAACTCGTGGAGGCCGGTCAGATCGCCGAAGAGGACATGGCGACCCATCCTGACCAGAACAAGCTGTTGCGCAGCATCGGCGGCGAGTACCCACCCGAGACCACGCACGGAAGCACTTCTCTTCGGCCAACGGATCCATTGCTGCTGTGCTCGGACGGTTTCTGGGAACAGATCACCGCCGAGGAAATGGCAGTCGCACTGGCAGCCAGGAACCTGGACGAATCGTTGAACCATCTGGCCGACCTTGCCGTCCGGCGCGGCGGCCCAAGCGGTGACAACGTCGCGGTCGCAGCCGTTCGGGCACTGGCAGCAGGCGGCGGGAGCCATTCCGCGTGATGGGCCTTTTCGACCCTGAACAGCCACTCAGGTACTCGGTTCTGATTGCCAGCGCATTCTCGTTCGATGACGTGCCAGTCCGGGTGATGATGGGCTCCTCAAGGATCTGGGGATCTGATGCTGACTGCGGTCCGTTCCAGCCAGTTTAAACGCGATGTGAAACGGCGTCAGAAACGTGGCAAGGACATGCCTACGGGCGACCGGCGTTCTTGGCCTTCTCGTTTTCCAGGGCCTTGGCGGTGATGTCTCCGTAAATCGCCATCGCATTCACAGCGATCGGCCGGTATTGGGGGTTCCTCTCGACCAGCGGCGCAATGGCAACGGCGTCACGAAAGACCCGTTGCAGAAACGCGATATCGGAGTCGGTGAGCACTTCGCCCCGGTCAACCCTCTCCTTGAGTTCGTGCGCTCGGGGCAAGCGCCACTGCACCATCCTTTCCGCGATGGCCGTGAGCACGCCAATGTCTTTGGGTGTTTCAGCCATAACCACATACTCCAACCATGATTTTCTAGATAAAAGGAAAAATAAAACGCCTCTCAACTCCACGCAACTGCGAGCTGCCATTTGTAGCGCCCAAGCAGTAATCCCCTATTTCCGCAAAAATAAATTTTCCCCTTTCGGCTGTGGCCTGAAGATGCGATCCGGGGGAATTGAATTTGCGCCATGATGACATCGACCGGTTAACCGTGGTCCTGGCCGTGCAAGGAGGCCGTCTGAAGCAAGTCGATGCCGCCTGGCCTGGCGATTCGGCGTATCGATACGGCAGGGGCATCGACTGCTGCGGCGGTATCGCGAACAGGGCACCGGGGGGATGGTTTCCCGGCATCGGGGCCAGCGGCCCAACAATGCGCTGAACCCCCTGGTTCGAAAGCACGCGCTGCAGTTCGTACGGACGCACTACGCCGATTTCGGCCCGAACCTTGCGCAAGAGAAGCTGACCGAAGAGCGCGGCCTCAAGCTGTCCCGAGAGACGTTGAAAATGAACGGGGCGCATCGCGTGGCTCTCGGGGTGGGTGTCTCAGGCCGAAAGGACCCTGGCCTTCTGCTCGGCGAATTCCGCCTCGGTCAGAACGCCTTTTTCCTTAAGTGCCGTTAGCTTGGCCAGTTCATCGGCCGTTGAGACCTGTGCCACCGAGCGGATGTAGCTGCGGCGCGCATCCTCGGCACGCGCCATCGCGTCGACGGCGTGTTCCTGCATGCGGTCACCGCGGGCGATGATGTAGACCAGAACGCCCAGCCACGGAATGATGATGACGAAGCCGATCCAGAGTGCCTTGGCGATGCCGCTGATGTCCTTGGAGCGGAACACGTCGGCCACCACCGAGATGAGCACCCAGAACCAGGCGATGAGTAGGAACAACACGAAGATGGACCAGATGATGTCGAAGAAACCGAGGGTGTTTTCCATGGGGTTGCCTATTGCTCTGAATGTGGCTGCGGGGATGGCGGGCGGCGAACCGAAACGGGGCGACGCGAAGCCTTGGTCGGACGCGGGATTGCAGACGGTCGCCGGGCCAGCCCCCCCGGCCTGGCCCGATCCGTCCCGCGCGGTTACCAGGCCGTGTAGGCCCTGAAGTCGGGGGCTTCGGGCACGTGTCCATCCCGCCGCGCCGTGATCTCCGGATCGTAGGGGATGTCCTTGCCCAGCGGCGAGTCGAACGGCGCCGACATGAACTCGATGAAGCCGTGGCCGGCGACCGGCCCGTCCGGACTGTCTGACCGCAGTTTCGCCGGCCCCTCCCACATGCCGCCGTTGAAGAGCTGCGCCTCGGCGACTTCGACCACCGGGTCCAGATAGAACACGCCCATCGGTGTCGTCATCTTGCCGTAGATGGGATAATCCGCCCCGGTTTCGGGCGAGATCCACCACCCCGTCGGCTCAAACGTGAAGGCCGGCCCCATGAAGTACTGAACCGAGCCGTCCGGCCGCACCACATTGAATCGATTGGCGGAATCGTCAGGCATGAAGTCGCCCGTCTCCACGTCGCGATAGGTGCGCCAGTTGAGGATGTCGCCGTTCTCCATGCGCGCCCAGCCCCAGAAATAACGGGCCTGCTCCATGCCGGGGATTCGGATCCGCCCCCACTGGTGCTCGTGATAGAACTGCCCTTCGAGGTCGAGGTCCATGTCATCGCAGCGCAACTTCATCCGCGCCTGGTGGCAGGGCGCGATGATGTACCAGGACAGGGCGGCGCCGGTGAACGGATTGGCGAGGTTGTCGGCCACGTCCGTGCCCAGCCCCTCTTGGGTGAAGCCATAGGGAACCGGGCACTGATAGCCTGGCTTCATGACGTTCGACCGGACATCGAGGAAGAAAGGGGTCTGGTTCGGCAGCCGGTCGGTGGGATTGACGACATTCGCCATCCAGCGCCATGTCTCGTCCTTGTTCGCATAGGACAAGAGACCCGAGTTGCCGTCGGAATCCTCCTCCAGCGTGTAGTTTGCGAAGAACGCGTCGTCCTCCACATCCACGCCCGATGCGTCGGCGCTCAGCTTGCCTTGCATCGGCTGGACGCACTGGAAGAACCGCTTGCCCTCTAGATCGACCATGGAGAACAGGGCGTTCCACACCGGACGCTCGAGCGAGTTGTTCCAGCCGTAGGACGCCCAGCAGAAGAACACCGAATAGGGCGCACCGGTGTTTTTGTCGGTGAAAAAGCCGGTGAAGTAGTGCGTTTCCTGGTATTCCGCACCTCGATACCACGTCCCGCCATGCATCACATGGTCTCGCGGCAGGTGATAGATCGCGTGGCCGGTTTCGCCTTCGTATCCGGGAAGCGTGCTTCCGTCGATCCCGACGGGCGCATCAGAAGGCACGCTCAGAGATTCTGCGAGGAGCCTGCTGGGGAGCAAGCCACCCGCGGCGATTGCGGCGCCGACTCCGGCAGACTTCATGAAGACTCGTCGATCCATCCCCACCGGCGAGTCGGCGCCACTGTCCCCGGTAACTTCTGCGGACTGGTTCGTGTCCTTGCGATTACTCATTAGTCTGAGGCCTCACTTCTCTGGTGATGGAATGGCTCTTCCTGGCCTTCAATCATGCGAATCCGGCTGCCCCGGTGCCCACAGCCGTTCCAGGCGTTCTGGAAGGCTGCGCGATACAGGAGGGCGAGAGGGCGGATCGCTGCCGCCCTAACAGGGGTCGGTCAACATGATCATTTCGGTGAACCCCGTGGCCACGATTGCGGCCGGCAAGGGAATGTACCTTTCGGCTCAGTAGCCGGAGTATAGAAAGGCGTTTCAGGCAGAACAGTCTGATAAGTGCATGAATCAGCTCTGCGAAGACGAGGTTCAGCTCTCCGGAACGCAACGATGGCAGCGGTTGCTAGATGTGGTAAAAAAATAAACGAGCTGATTATCAGGAAAGGTCCGCGCGGTGGCGGCCCGAGTGTTCGGGAGGGATCGCCGCTGCAGGAGGCCAGCCTCTGGGCGATGGTTTTCCGGTGCCGATCGGCGAGAGAACCCCGGCGACTGGCACTGTAATGCGATCCGGAGCTCGGATCCGGACGCAACGCTCGCTGTTTCCGATGCAGTTCTTTTAGCTAGTGGGCCACGCGGACAGACAGGATCACGTCGCCGCGGCGGCACTCGAGCTGGGGGTCGACGGACGGGAGGCGCGTATCCATGGGATCGCCCGCTGCATCCGCGAGCAAGAGGACCCCAGCCGGGCTGAGCTGGCTCTCGCTGTCGCCGACGACGTGCAAGGTCTCGGCATAGGCCGCCTGCTAATCGAGCAGCTTGGGTGCGGCGCCCACACCCAGCGCATCGAGCGCTTCCTGGCCCCGCGAGCCGGTGAATTGCCGGCAGTTGGAGGCACGATTCGCTCCGGTGATAGCGGGATGCTGCCCAACCCGGTCGCAGCCAGCAACGATCTTGAAGCCGTGTTCAACTCCCCGGCCGATTGCGAGGAGGTGTTGCGAGGCTGAATTACTGGCGATCTGGCCGCCTGACACAGGATTCGGAGCCACGTCGAGGCAGGGCACACCTAACTGCTATCGTAGTGCGCGGTTGGTTTCGTCCTTGCCCGCAGCAACTTCGAAGGAGGAGAAGGGTGCCCACCCGGCTTGCGGGTGAGGGTTGGGGCGAAGCGAGCGAGCTTGAGATCATCCAGCCCGCGCAGCGATCCGCTCGAGAATCACTGCGGCATCGGCCGCGTCCAGACCGTGATCCAGCGGGCTGGCGATCACGGCGGCGCGCCCGCGCAGCGCGGGGACCTGGTTCAGGTCCTGGCTCCAGGCCGGGATCAGGATATCGCCGCCCATCCGGAAACCAGTGTTGCGGACCAGTGCGTCGTAGGTGATGTCCGGATGCTGCTGAACGTTCAGCCAGCCGAGCAGGTTGCCCTGGTGCGGCGGCGCGAGGTCGAGAAGCAGTGCCTGGGACTGCCGGAGGGCGTCGTAGTTGCTCTCGCCCAGTGCCTGGCGCGTGAGGATCTGGCGGAACGGCCCGAACATGCCGCCGCTATTGGTGGCCTGCAACGCCTGCAGCGCCCGCTCCGTACCCAGGTGCGGGCTTGCGATCGTGATCAGGTGCTCAACGGCCCCCTGGCCCCCGCGCACCAGCGCCAGCCGGCCGATCACTCCGCCGGCCGAGTGCCCAACCAGCGTGATCGGCTCGTCCGGATGGCGTTTCTCCACCGCGTGGCGCATCACGGTGAGCCAGTCGGCCTGCAGTGCGAGTGGCGCGGTCGCTGGCAGCGTCACGGTATAGACCGTGCGCTCCCCGGTGCCGTTGTGGTTGGCGAGGTGCACCTGCCCGTCCGGGGCATGACGCCAGTCGCCGGCATAGTGCCAGCCAGCGGCGTGCAGCGCATCGACCACGCCGGCCCGGTGAAAGCTCTGTCCGTCGCCGAGATACCCGTGCACCAGCACCATCACCGATGCTGGGGCTGCAGGCGCCCAGACTAGCAGTAGCAACATCAGGGCTGCGAACACAGGGGTTTTCGTTGCTTTGTACATGGCTCTGCTCCTGTTTCCGCGCGGTTTTGCCCGGCGGCGGCGTGGGTGCGGGTTAGGCTCGGGGTCTCCCGGCATTATATTAGAAAAAACTTATAATAGAATCGGTCTGGAGGTGGTCCCTCGTCAGCGACTCATGAAACGGTCGCGTCCGGCAACGGAAAAGGCTCCCGATGCTGTTCTACCGTTTTCGAGTGGTTGGGTGCCTGGATGGGTCAATGAAAAAGGCACCCGTAGGTGCCTGTTTTCATTGCTGTATTGGTGGAGACGGCGGGAATCGAACCCGCGTCCGCGAGACCTCCGCCCTCGGATCTACATGCTTATCCGCGTCTTTGCTTTAACTGGCGGCTACCCGACGGGCAGGGAAAACCACCAGCGATCCCGGTTGAGTTTTAGTGGATCCGCCCCGGGAGAGCTTCACCACGATCCTGCGAGATCGACGCCCGGTGCTGGACGCGCAGGCGCGGCTCCAGTCGGACGGCACCCTACCGGGTTTTAAGCGGCGAGTGCGTAGTTGTCGT
>PWRV01000092.1 GCA_003563455.1 Thioalkalivibrio sp. | reverse complement strand
CCGACGCGCCTCCCGGTGCGGGTTCTCGAGGGTGATCTTGCGATCGAAGCGGCCGGGACGGAGCAGGGCCTTGTCCAGCACGTCCGGCCGGTTGGTGGCCGCGAGCACGACCACGGATTCCTCCTCCTCGAAGCCGTCCATCTCCGACAGGATCTGGTTCAGGGTCTGTTCCCGTTCATCGTGTCCGCCGCCCATGCCAGCGCCGCGGGAACGCCCGATGGCGTCGAGTTCGTCGATGAAGACCACCGCCGGCGCCTGCTCCTTCGCCTGCTTGAAAAGGTCCCTGACCCGGGAGGCCCCCATGCCCACGAACATCTCGATGAACTCCGAGCCGGTGATGCTGAAGAACGGTACACCCGCCTCTCCCGCGACCGCGCGCGCGAGCAGCGTCTTGCCAGTGCCGGGCGGCCCCATCATCAGGATGCCACGCGGAATCTGCGCTCCCAGCTCCTTGAAACGAGAGGGATCCTTGAGGAATTCGACCACTTCGGTGATCTCCTTCTTCGCATTCTCGGATCCGGCGACGTCATCCATGCGCGTATCGCTGTCTTCTTTCTCTACCCGTTTCGCCGTCGACTTCCCGAAACCGAACGGACCGCCGCCGCTCATCGCTCGTTGCTGCATGCGGCTCCAGAACCACACCAGCAGGGCCAGCAGCAGTAGAAAGGGCAATGCCCGGATCAGCATCTGCTGCCACCACGGCGGTTCAGCGGGTTCCGCGGCGATGTCGATGTCGAGTTCCTGCAGCCTCTGAAGCAGGGCCTCGCCCGCCAGTTCCGGCCGAACCGTCTCGAAAGAGCCAGGCTCCTCCACTTCCAGCGCTTCGCGACCCGACTCCGTCAGTTCGCCCCTGACGTTCTGGCCGCGCAGCGTCACCTCGCGCACGTGTCCCTGCTCGATTGCCTGCAAGAACTCGCTGTAGGTCAGGACCGCATGCGCTGGCCGATCACGCTCGTCGACCCAATTCAGGACCAGCAGGATCGCGAGGGACAGCCAGATGAAGATCAGCCATTTCTCCCAGGTGCTGTTGCGCCCGAACTGCGGATCTCCGCCGTCTCGGTCCCGACCGCGTCCAGGATCGTTCTCCGGGCCCCCGTCCGAATTCTGCTTGCGTCCCTGGTTCATCTTCGTGAGTCTCCTCCCTCGGCTCGTATCCGTTGACGTCCCTATCCTATTAGGTCAATTATCGGTCCATCACGTTCCATCCTGCGTGACCCCGCGCCACCCTGGGGCAGATCCTTCGTCCGGCCGCGCGGGACCCGCGTGGCCCACTGCGCGCCGGAGGGCGCCGGGCCGGATACCGCCGGTGTCCATCGCGGCCGGTACGCGGACCACGGCGGCGAGACATGTCGGAACCGCCACGCCCCGGCGGCCCCACCATGGGAGAGATGCACCATGTCCCAACTGATCCTTCTGCGGCACGGCGAGAGCTCCTGGAACCGCTCCAACCTTTTCACCGGCTGGACCGACGTCGATCTGACCGACACCGGCAGGCAACAGGCGGCCGATGCCGCCGCGGCGCTGACGGCCGAGGCCCTGGTGCCGGACCTGTGCTTCACCTCGGTGCAGATCCGGGCGATCCGGACACTGTGGATCACTCTGGACGGAATGGAACTCGCCTGGCTTCCGGTGGTGCGCGACTGGCGCCTCAACGAGCGTCACTACGGCGCTTTGCAGGGCTTCGACAAGGCCGAGATGGCCGAGCTGGCCGGCGACGAGCAGGTGCATGAATGGCGCCGTTCCTGGGACGTGCGACCGCCGCAACTGGACCCGGAGGATCCCCGCTTCCCGGGGCACGACCCGCGGTATGCGGAGGTGCCGCGGAAACGGCTGCCGCGCGGCGAGAGCCTGCAGGACACCGTGTCGCGCATGAAGCCGGCATGGGTAGGCCCCGTGATGCAGGCGCTGAAGAAGGGGCGCACGCCGCTGGTGTCGGCGCACGGCAACTCGATCCGGGGCATGGTGAAGATACTGGATGGAATCGCGGACGCGGTCATCCCCCATGTCGAAATCCCTGTTGGCGTGCCGCTGCTCTATGATCTCGACGAAGAACTCCGGCCGCGGTCGAGCCGCTATATCGGCCCGGTGCCGGACGGCGTGGAACTGCCCCGCGACATCGCCCGCCGCATGGACGGTAACGGTTGATCGCGCTCCCTGTCCTGCGCTGACGGCACGCGCGGGCGGTTCCGGATCCGGGGCAGACACCTTCGCGTGGATCATTGCGGCCACCATCAGGACGTCTCGCGACCGCTGCGCTCGGCTCTTCGCCGGGCACCCGCGTCGACTGTGGCTTCGCAGGCAGTGTGCCTCAGGCCGTGATCTCCTCCACCTCGGGTGCCTCGATCGACTCGTCCGGAACGGCGTCGAACTCGAAGTGCAGCGCCTGCAGGATACGGTTGTACTTGTCCAGCAGGGCCTTCTGGTCGCGGGCTCCGGTGTGGACGTGGGCGATGTCGTAGCTGTAGCTGTCCTGCTCCAGCATCTCCGACAACCGATCCCCCTGCCTGACCTTGAGTTCGATCAGCGTCTCGGGAAACTCGTGCTCTATGCGCTCGATATCGGCGGCATCGGGGGCATGGGAGACGATGCCATCCTCGAACACCCGCACGTGGAACTTCGCCGCGCATCCGTAACGACCGCGCCGCAACGGGAAATCGGGTTCCCTGCCCAGCGCGAGCTCGAGCATGATCTGGAAATTGGACGCACCGTCCACCTTCTCGAACATGTCGCTGTGTGATTGCGACAGGCGCGGATTGATCTCCAGCAACATCAGCTTCTCGGTCTTCGGCTGGTAGAAATACTCCACGTTATAGGTCGCATCGTCGTACTCCAGATGCCGCAGAAGCCTGTCCGTCGCTTCACTGATCCGGCTCTTCACCCGCTTCGGCAGGATCGACGGGTACTGATAGCGAAGGAAGGACGAGCGCTTGGAGTAGTTGATCGAGTCGATGATCCCGTGATGCCGCGGCTCTCCGTCAAAGACATAACCCTCGATCGTGCACTGACGACCGCCGATGACCTCCTCGATGATGCAGTGGTGGCCGCCGATGTCCGCGATTTCGCCGGGCAGTTCCGCATGCGAGAGGATCTTGTCGAAGGGTCTTCCGATCCGGTCGATCCGCTCCCGGATCCTGCCAATCGCGTGATCCAGCTCGCGCCGGTTGCGCACCTTGAAAGCGAGGAGCGAGTCCGTGCCCTTGACCGGCTTGATCCAGAACGGGAACGGAACGTCGATCTCCTTGATCGCTGCGTCGTCGAAGGGATTCACCACGCCAAAGCGCGGGGTCATATCCGGGATCACCTTGTGCTGCTCGAGCCGGCTCCAGTATTTGTGTTCGCACCGCAGCACGCTCTCGAGTGTCGGCGATGGCAGTCCGTATTCGCGACACAGGATCGGAACGAGCGTGGTGACCGGAAAGTCCCAGTATCCGATAATCGCATCGATTGAACCGTCGAATTTTTCGAGACGTTCCCTTGCCTTTGCAAGGCATTCCTCAACGGGGTAAAGGCCCTTTCCCTTCACTTCGTCAAAACTCAGGAGTTCGTGAAGTTTGAAGTCGGCATCAATCTCGACTTTTCGGACCTTCCGCATGTTGAAGGTATCGGCACCGATGATGAAAACGTTTTTTGACACATCGACTCCTCGGTGGGTGATGTTGGATGGCGGCTGCTATCCCGGTGACCACGAAGGGAGTTCTATCGTGCGCAATACGCTCTTAGCGTTGCCATTGCCCGAAGGTGGCGAGCCCTCGCGCCGATCAGGTGCCGGAAGACCAACGGTCCACGGGTCACGGCATGACCTGCCGCATTCGCGGTGTTTCTACCAACACCCGACGGCTACCAGAGCCGTCCGCCGAACACTGCGCAAACAACTTCAGACGGAATCCGCGGCGCGGACCGGCGAGCCGCTTTTCACACGAAGTATAGTATGATCGAAGACGCTTGTAAGCCGTCTGCGAAGCAGTGCTGGAAAGGGACGGAATTTTTATTTTGTAAATAGGTACAACTACGCCCCTGGGCCTTGAGCTCAGGGTCCGGGGATCGCGTCCACCGTCACATCCATCCGCGTCGGAAGTACCGGCGGACCGAATTGCGTGAAGACCGGCACGTCGGCGGCGTCCCGGCCATGACCGAGGCAGACCCGCCCCCCGCCGAGCGTGGACCGCGTCGGATCGAAGACGTACCACTTGCCACCCACGAAGGCCTCGAACCAGGCGTGCAGATCCATTGGCTCCAGCCGGTGGAGATAGCCAACCGTGATCCGCGCGGGGATGCTGAGACTGCGGCACAGCGCGATTCCGACATGGGCGAAGTCGCGGCACACGCCGTGCCCCCGTTCCAGCACCTCCTCAGCGGAGATCGGGACCGGGTCCGACTTGGTACGGTATTCCAGCTTTCGGTGAATCCACTCCGATATCGCCTGCACCTGCTCGTATCCGGGCCGGCAGTGGCCGGAGATCCGGGCGGCGAGGCCGCCAAGCCTGTCGGACTCGCAATAGCGGCTTGGGGCCAGGTAGGTCAGGGTTTCGTCCGGAAGATCCTGCACCTCGACGAAGGCGGCACCCGGACGCCGTTCGATTGCCGGGGCAACATGGACATCGGAGGACACCTCCAGCTGCAACGAACCCGCGGGGCTCAACAGGCGCTGGCACTGGTTGCCAAAGATGTCGGTGAATTCGTAGATGGGCAACGCCGGCCAGACCCCGTAGTGGTCACGCGACACCCATTGCCTCGAATCACTCCGTGGCCGCAGGAGCAGGATCATCGGGCTTGGGACCTCGAACGCCATTTCCAGCTTGCAGCTGACCCGCACCCACATGTGCCCTCCCCTGACGGGATACGTTTACGAAACCACCGGGACGAGGCCCGTGATCATCGACCGCTCGGACGAGCGGTCGGGTTGAATTTCCGGAGACCGTCCAGTGCCTTATGGTGGGCCCGGTCCTCACCCCCGACAATGAAAATCCCCCTCCCCCGCTTGCGACCCCGTTACTCCGGGCATCCTGCCCTCCGCCCTTCGGGCCCGCCTGCGGCGGTTCGAGTCGCTCCCGGCGCCCCGGGGACAGATTTGCAAATCTGTCCCCGGCCCTTGGGCACCTGGTCCGCAAGCGGGAGAGGGGGGCAATGCGCGACTTTCACATTAACGGAAACGGTCCGAGGCGTCCCGGAATGCCCGGACCATATCGTCCCAGGCCGACTCCATGCCGTCGCGCATGCGCTTCCACGACTCCTCGCTGGCCCGCTGCAGTTCCTTCAGCCGCTCCTCCGCGCGTTCCCGCTCGTCCCGCAGCTCCTTGATCTGCTCATCGTATTTCGCCCGCATATCCGCCTCGGCCTCGCGCGAACGGGCCTCGAGCTTGGCCAGATCGGCACTCCACTGGTCGATCCGCGCCTTCATCTTCTCTACGTACTCGTCACGATCACTCATCGTTGCCTCCTTTGGCCTTCAGGTGCTGTCACCGGAGCGCGGCCACCCCCACGCCGCAACCTCTCCCGACGGCGGCAGCGGGGAGACCGGTTTCCGCCCCCTGTTTCTCCGGCGATTTCTCACAACCGCCGCTGTAGAATTCGCAGATCCATCCAGCGACCGAACTTCTGCGCCGCCTCGGGTATCGACCCGATCAGCTCGAAACCCTGGTCGCGGTGGAACTTCAGGCCCACGTCATTTTCTCCGGTAACGCAGGCGATCAGGGAATGCACGCCGCGTGCCCGGCCCTCACGCAACAGTGCCTCCATCAGGCGTTCGCCAATGCCGTCCCCGGCCGCATCCGGATCCAGAAAAATCGAGTGTTCCATGGTCCTTGCATAACCGTCTCCCTCCCGGAAGGGCGCAAAGGTTGCGAATCCGGCCACTTCCCCCGCTTCCTCGGCAACGAGCCAGACGAGCCCGACTTCCTGGCGCGCATCGATCATCTGCGCAACCTCATCCACCGGATATTCCCGATGCTCGAATGTGGCGACGGTGCCCCGTATCTGCGGATTCCAGATCGCGGCGACCGCGCCGGCGTCGCCCCGGTGGGCGTAACGGATGATCACACTGCCTGCCCCGGCTTTCCATTGGCCGCCCCGTGCAGCCGCAATGCGCAGAGCATAGCGCATTCGCGATCGAAAACATGGCGCTGCGGGAGTTCCGGGAGGCCGGTCAGCGAGCCGCTGACAGCCAGGCCGGCGGCGTTTT
>PWRV01000260.1 GCA_003563455.1 Thioalkalivibrio sp. | reverse complement strand
CCTCGTGCTCTACCTGATCGCGCTGGTCGCGGCCGCGGACAGCGGCGCCTACTTCGTGGGGCGGCGTTTCGGCCGCAGCAAGCTGGCGCCGGAGATCAGTCCCGGAAAGACCCGCGAGGGCCTCTTCGGCGCGCTGCTCGGCGCGATTCTGGTGGCGCTGGTGGGTGCGTGGCTGTTCGGTCTGTCCGAAATGGATGCGCTGGTCTTCGGCCTTCTCGGCGTGGTGGTGGCGCTGGTGTCGGTGGCCGGCGATCTGCAGGAAAGCGTGCTCAAGCGCGAGGCGGGCGCCAAGGACAGCGGCGCCCTGCTGCCAGGACACGGTGGCATCCTGGACCGCGTCGACAGTCTGACCGCAGCAGCCCCGGTGTTCCTGCTGGGGCTGCTCTGGACCGCGCTGCTGGCGCCCGGGAGCCTTTGAGATGGCCGTGGAACGCGTGACGATCCTTGGCTCAACGGGCAGCATCGGGGTCAGCACCCTGGACGTGATCGCGCGGGATCCGGAGCGCTTCGAGGTCCACGCGCTGACCGCACAGGCGAACGTCGAGAAGCTCGCCGAGCAGTGCCTGGAGCACCGGCCGGCGGTGGCGGTGATGGTGGATCCGGAGGCGGGTGCCGCGCTGCGCGACCTGCTTCAGCGTGCGGGCGTCGCCACGCAGGTGCGTGTTGGCGTCGACGCGCTGGTCGAGGTCGCTTCCGAACCCGAGGTCGACGTGGTGATGGCCGCCATCGTTGGTGCCGCCGGTCTGTTGCCAACCCTCGCGGCCGCCGAGGCCGGCAAGCGTCTGCTGCTCGCGAACAAGGAGTCGCTGGTGATGTCCGGGGCGCTGCTGATCGACGCGGTGGCCCGGAGCGGAGCCAGGCTGCTGCCGGTGGACAGCGAGCACAACGCGATCTTCCAGTGTCTGCCCGAGGGTTACACCTGCGGTGACACCGTGCAGTCGTGTGGCGCCGAACGGATCTGGCTGACCGCCTCCGGAGGGCCGTTCCGGGAACGCCCCCTGGATCGGTTCGGCGAAATCACGCCGGAGGAGGCCTGCGCCCATCCGAACTGGGAAATGGGGCGCAAGATCTCGGTGGACTCGGCGACGATGATGAACAAGGGGCTCGAGGTGATCGAGGCGCGCTGGCTGTTCGCGCTGCAGCCGGAGGCGATCCAGGTGGTGCTGCATCCGCAGAGTGTCGTGCACTCGATGGTCGCCTATGCCGACGGATCAGTGCTCGCGCAGCTGGGCAACCCGGACATGCGTACGCCGATCGCACACGCGCTGGCCTGGCCGCGACGCATGGCTTCGGGGGTGAATCCGCTGGACCTGTTTGCGGTCGGCCGCCTGGACTTCACCCCGCCGCCGCCGGAGCGGTTTCCCTGCCTCGATCTGGCCTATGATGCCCTTGCATCGGGCGGAACCGCCACCACTATACTGAATGCGGCCAACGAGGTGGCGGTGCAGGCCTTTCTGGATTGCCGGATCGGTTTCCCGACCATCGCGCAGGGCATCGCCGCGACCCTGGATGCCGTGAGCTCGGGTCCCGCGGATTCGCTTGAAGGGATTCTTGCGGCCGACGCCGAGGCGCGGGACTATGCAAGCCAATGGGTAGACCGACATGGCCACCGGCCGTGACTAGATGAGCGAATGACCATTCTGACCAGCCTTGCCGCCTTCATCGTGGCCATCGGCGTGCTCGTGACGATCCACGAATACGGGCACTACCTGGCCGCTCGCCTGATGGGCGTGAAGGTGCTGCGCTTCTCCATCGGCTTCGGCAAGCCGATCTATCGCCGCCTGTTCGGTCGCGACCGCACCGAGTTCGTGATTGCCGCGATCCCGCTGGGCGGTTACGTGAAGATGCTGGACGAGCGCGAGGCGCCCGTGGCGGACGCCGAGGCCCATCGCGCCTTCAACCGGAAACGTCTGAGCGCGCGCAACTTCGTGATCGCCGCCGGCCCCGTGGCCAACTTCCTGTTCGCCCTCGTCGCCTACGCGGTGATGTTCATGATCGGGGTGCCGGGGCTCAAGCCGATCGTCGGGGAGGTGGACCCCACGAGTGCGGCCGCCGCAGGAGGGTTGCAGCACGGCGACGAGATCGTGATGGTGGGTGACCGCCGGGTCCAGGACTGGGATCAGGCCAACCTCCGATTGCTCGATTACGCGGTGCGGGCCGACGAGGTCACGCTCACGGTGCTCGACCGCGATGGACGCGAGGTCCAGCGGACCGTCCCCCTTGAGAACCGCCGGGACCTGCTGGCCGAAGGCCAGTTTCTGGAACGGCTCGGCATACGGCCCTACCGACCGGAACTCCAGCCGCTGATCGGCAGCGTCGAACGCGGTAGTCCCGCGTCCGAAGCCGGCCTGCAGCCGGGCGATCGCGTGGTCGCGGTTGACAGCGAACCGGTCGATTCCTGGGCCGGCTGGGTGGAGCAGATCCAGGCGGCCCCCGGGGAGCCGCTGCAGCTCCGTGTGGAGCGCGACGATCGCCTGCTCGAGCTGCGCGTGGTGCCTGCGGAAGTCGAGATCGACGGTGAACGGCGCGGCCGCATCGGTGCCGGTGTCGATGCGGATCAGCCGCAGATGCAGGAAATCGCGACGCTGGTGCGTCTGGGCCCGGTGGAGGGTTTCGTCAGTGGTGCGGCCCGGACCTGGGAGGTCAGCACCCTGACGCTGCGCGTCCTGTGGCGCATGATTACCGGCGAGGCGTCGGTCAAAAACATCGCCGGACCGGTTACAATCGCCGAGTACGCGGGCATGACTGCGATCCTCGGCATCACGGCCTTTCTTGGCTTTCTCGCCCTGGTCAGCGTGTCGCTGGGTATCATCAATCTGCTGCCGATTCCTGTGCTCGATGGCGGCCACCTGATGTACAACCTGGCGGAGTGGATCAAGGGCAGCGCCGTCTCCGAGCGGACCCAGCTGATTGGTCAGCAATTGGGTCTGCTTGCGATTGCGGCCCTGATGCTGCTCGCGTTCTACAACGACTTCGCGCGTCTGCTCGGCTGAGCCGGGCGGTCGCGGACCCATCGACCTGGCGAAGGACATGATTCGATACCTTGTGCGCGCTGTGATGCTGGCCGGACTGCTGTTGACCTCCGGTTTGATCTGGGCGCAGTCCTACGTGGTCGAGGACATCGAGATCGAGGGTCTGGAACGCATCACCGCCGGTACGGCGCTGACCTACATGCCGGTACAGGTCGGTGACACCTTCGACGATGCCCGCAGTGCCGAGGTTATCCGCGCGCTGTACCAGACCGGCTTTTTCTCCGATGTGGAACTCGCGCGGCGGGACAACGTGCTCGTCGTGATCGTCGAGGAACGACCGGCAATCAACGAGATCCGCTTTACCGGAAACCGCGACATCCCGTCCGAGGGGCTGACCGAGGCGCTGCGGGGCGTGGGTCTGCAGGCCGGGCGGGTGTTCAATCGCACCGTTCTCGACCAGATCGAAACCGAGCTGCGCCAGCAATACCTCGCCCGCGGCCGCTACAACGTGGAGATCGACATCGAGATCACCGAGCTGCCCCGCAACCGCGTCGACGTGGACATCACGATCGCGGAGGGCCGGGTCGCAAAGATCCGCAAGGTCAACATCGTGGGCAACGAAGCCTTCGAAAACCGGGAGATCACGCGCAGGTTCGAGTCCGGCGTGCCGCGCTGGTGGGCCTTCCTGAGCCGGCGCGACAACTATTCCCGCGAGAAGCTGGCGGGGGATCTCGAGCGGCTGCGCTCGCGCTATCTGGATGCCGGGTTCCTGAACTTCGATGTGGACTCGACCCAGGTCACACTGACCCCGGATCGTCGCGACATCTACATCACCATCAATGTCGACGAGGGCGAGCAGTTCCGGATCGGGGCGGTGAATGTCGCAGGGGACCTGGTGGTGCCGGCGGAGGAACTGCGTGAGCTGATTGAGGTTGAACCCGGCGAGATCTTCTCGCGCAGGCAGGTCGTGGACTCTGCAGAGCGGATCACCCGCCGCCTGGGCGTCGAGGGCTTCGCCTTTGCCAACGTGAATCCGATTCCGGAGGTGGACGAACAGGAACAGCAGGTGGCGATGACTTTCTTCGTCGATCCCGGCCCGCGCGTCTACGTGCGGCGGATCACGATCACCGGGAATACGCGGACCCAGGAGTCCGTCTATCGGCGTGAGCTTCGACAGATGGAGGGTGCTTGGTTCAACGGCGACCTGGTCGACCGCTCGCGCACCCGTTTGCAGCGCCTGCCCTTCGTCGAGACGGTGAGCCTCGAGACACGCCGCGTGCCGGGGACCGAGGACCAGGTGGACCTCGAGATCAGCGTGCGCGAACGCCTCTCCGGTGCCCTTTCGCTGGGGGCCGGTTTCTCGCAGAGCCAGGGGGTCCTGCTGACCGCAAGCCTGAGCCAGGACAATTTCATGGGGACCGGCAACCGGGTGACAATCTCGCTCAGCAACAGCCAGGTCTCGCAGCTGTTCAACGTCAGCGTGCTGAACCCGCATTACTCGATCCACGGGGCAACGCGCGGGTTCTCGGTCTTCTACCAGAAGATCGACGCCGAGGAGGCGAACATCTCGCGATTCACGTCGAACCGCTTTGGCGCCAACGTGACCTACGGCATCCCGTTCTCGGAGTTTGACACCCTGAACATCAGGCCGGGCTACGAGAACATCGAAATCCTGACCGTTGCGACCACTCCGGTCGAGATCACCGACTTCCTCGACCGCGAGGGTGACCGCTACGACATTTTCTCCACTGAAATCTCCTACACTCACGACACCCGCGATCGGACGATCTTTGCCTCCTCCGGCCGGCGGCACCGGCTCGGTGCGGACGTTGCGTTGCCCGGAAGCGACCTGCAGTACTACCGCCTCACCTACAGTGGCCAGGAGATCTTCAAGCTGTCGGACGACTACTCGCTGAGCTTTTCGCTCGGCCTGGGGTACGGCGAGGGCTATGGTGGAACCGACACGCTGCCCTTCTTCGAGCACTTCTTCGCTGGCGGCATCCGGTCGGTGCGGGGCTTCGAGGACAACAGTCTCGGGCCCCGGGACAGTAACGACGAGCCCTTCGGCGGGGCGTTCCGCACCACCGCGTCGGCCGAGCTCTTCTTCCCGCTGCCGCTCGCGGCGGACAACGAATCCGTGCGCATGAGCGCCTTCGTGGATGCCGGACAGGTCTACGAGAGGTTCCGCGACTTCGAGACCGACGAGCTGCGGGCTTCGGCGGGTCTGGCGCTGACCTGGATGTCGCCGGTCGGCCCGCTCAGCTTCAGCTACGCCGAACCCCTGCGCGACAAGCGGGGAGACGACATTCAGAATGTGCAGTTCCTTCTCGGTGCCAGCTTCTGACCTCGAAGCACGCCCGATATCGCAACCACCCCGCAGGCAGGAGGCGGGCATGAACAGAGCAACCGGAATCCTTTTCGGCGCGCTGGCACTGGCCGCGCTGCTGGTGCCGGGTCCGCTGGCGGCGCAGAATGTCGCCTTCGTGAACATGAACAATATCCTCGAGGACTCCCCGCAGGCGGAGGAGGCGATGCGCGAACTCGAAAAGGAGTTTTCGCCCCGTGATTCGCAACTGGTGGCGGAGCGCGAGGAACTCCAGCGGCTGCGCGACCGGCTCGAGCGCGAGGGAGACCTGATGACCGCGAACCAGCGGGCGGACCTCGAGCGCGAGTTCACCGCGCGCTCGCGCGAGTTCCGACGGGCCCAGGAGAACTTCACCGAGGACCTGAACGTGCGTCGGAACGAGGAACTCGCAAAACTTCAGCGCCTGATCAACGACGCAATCATCGAACTCGCCCGGGAACGGAACGTCGACCTGATCGTGACCGAACGCAACGTGCTCTACGCCAGCGACCGGATCGACATCACGGATGACATCATCACCGTCATGCAGCAGCTTCGCTGACCAGGGGCTCTCGGCGGCAGAGATCGCCGATCGCTTCGACGGCGAGGTTGCGGGAGACCCCGGTCGCAGGGGGCACCGGCTTGCAACGCTGAAGCGGGCCGGCGCGCAGGACATCGTCTTTGCGGTCAGCCGGCGCCACCTCGATGCGGCGCGATCCTCGCACGCCGGCATCGTGCTGGTGCAGCAGGATCTTGCCCCGGTGGCGGCGCTCGACTCCGGGCGCCGCAGCTATGTCCTGGTCGCCAACCCGCATGCGGTCTTCGCACACCTGAGCACCCTGTTTCACTCGCGACGCGACTTCCGTCCCGGAATCGAGTCGGGCGCGCAGGTGGAT
>PWRV01000230.1 GCA_003563455.1 Thioalkalivibrio sp. | reverse complement strand
GTGGACACGGTGGTGGCCATTGCCAGGGGCGGTTTTATGCCGGCGCGGTTTCTCTGCGACTTTCTGGATGTCGCGCGACTCATGAGCATCCAGATTGGCCACTACGAGGCCGGTGCGCGGTCAGCCGGGGAGGTAACGGTGGAGTACCCGCTCGGTGGTGACATCGAGGGTCGGCGGGTGCTGCTGGTGGACGACGTCAACGACAGCGGCGATACGCTGGAGGCGGCGCTTGTTTATCTGCGCGATCAGTCGCCGGCTGCGCTGCACAGCGCCGTTCTCCACGAAAAGACCACCACGCGCTGCCCAGCCGACTTCAAGGCCGAGGTGATGCGGGAGTGGCGCTGGGTGCTTTATCCCTGGGCCGTGGTGGAAGACGCGGGGCAGTTCATCCGCGACATGGACCCGGTTCCACGGACCCGGCAGGCCATCGGCAACGCGCTGCGGGAACGCCACGAACTGGCCCTGGATCCGGGCCAGCTCGAGCGCGTGATCCGCTACGGCGGTCTGGCCGTCGATGACCCCCGCGGATCCTCGGGTCACTGATCCGCCCTCCCGATGGCCGGCAGATTCGTCTTATACTACGCGGTGAACACGAGCGTAGGGGGCAGACACGATGGAAAAGCCAGTCGATGCGGGTGGGCCGGAGCAGCACACACCGCCGGCATCGGTCGATGAGCTGCTGCAGGAACGCGCGGAGCTTCGGAAATCGCTGGCCGACCTGAAGCGTGAGACGCGCAGCGCGGTCGCGCGGCGTCGGCAGGAGCAGGCGCTCAAGCCGTACCAGGCCGAACTCATCCGGATGCAGAAACAGCTGGAAGAAACCCAGCAGCGGATGATCATCCTGTTCGAGGGCCGCGATGCGGCCGGCAAGGGCGGCACCATCCGGCGGATCACGCGCTACATGAACGAGAAGCACTACCGGGTCGTCGCGCTCGGCAAACCCACCGAGCACCAGCGGTCGCAGTGGTTCTTTCAGCGCTACGTGGAGCAGTTTCCGCACGGGGGAGAACAGGTGCTGTTCGACCGCAGCTGGTACAACCGCGCGATGGTCGAGCCGGTCTTCGGGTTCTGCACCGACGAGGAGTACGAGAATTTCATGCACGGCGTGGTCGGCTTCGAGAAGGACCTCGTTCGCCAGGGCACGATCCTGATCAAGCTCTACTTCAGCGTGACCAAGGATGAGCAGGCCCGGCGTTTCGAGCGGCGCAAGACCGACCCGCTGCGCCAGTGGAAGCTCTCGGAGATCGACGTGCAGGCGCAGGACCGCTGGGACGATTTCACGCACCAGAAATACGAAATGCTGCGCCAGACACACACCTCGTGGGCGCCGTGGACGATCATCCGTTCGAACGACAAGGCCCGGGCGCGGCTGAACGCGATCAAGGTGATCCTGAATTCGGTTCCCTATCAGCGCCTGGACCCGGGGCTCGACTTCGTCCCCGATCCCGAGGTGGTCGTGTCCGGGGCGCGCGAACTCGAGATCATGAACGCGCAGATGCTCCGCGAAGGGCGCTTCACGGTATGACCTGTCGCGACTCGGGGTGCCTGCGCGCCCCCGGGTCCCTCCCTCGTGACATGGATCAATACCCACCCGGAGGGCCTGCTCCTAGTATGGGGCGGTCGGGTTGTCCGTGGCCGGCCCGTCATCCGTGACTACTCCCGAAAAAAAGGTGGGTTGATGGGCATTCCGAGTGATCTTGCGGTTGGTGCGGCGTTGACGAAGCGCCGCAGTGGCAGGTTCTGGCCGGCACGGCTGGATTCGCTGCAGAGTGCATCAGGGCTGTTTCTGGCCCTGTTTCTTTGGGTGCACCTGTTCGCCGAGGCATCGATCCTGCTGGGCAAGGACGCGATGTATCGGGTAACGATGTTCTTCGAGGGCTATTACCTCTTCGGAACGCCCTATCCGATCATCATCACACTGTTTTCCCTCTTCATTCTGGCCATTGTCGTGCTGCACGCGGTGCTTGCGGTGCGCAAGATTCCGGTCAGCTACCGCCAGTACCGGGCCTACCGCGATCACCAGAAGCTGATGCATCACGAGGACACGAGCCTGTGGTGGGTGCAGGTCTACACGGGGTTCGCACTGTTCTTCCTCGTTTCGGTGCACCTGTACACGATGATCTCGCAGCCCGCGAACATCGGTCCCTATGCCTCATCCGACCGCGTGGTCAGCGAGTGGATGTGGCCGCTGTACGTGCTGCTGCTGGTGACTTCGGTGATCCACGCGGCGGTGGGCTCCTACCGGGTCGGAGTTAAGTGGGGCTGGCTGCCGGCACGTGATCCGGCGCTCGGAAGGCGGCGACTCAAGTGGCTGATGCGCGGCTTCATCGTTTTTTTCCTGCTGCTGGGTTTCACTTCGCTCGGGGCCTACATGAAGATCGGAATCGAACATCGGGACCAGGTCGGTGAGCGCTACGTACCCACCTGGCAGCAGGAATCACCAGCGCCTGCGGGACGCCCGGAGGTGATGCCATGAAGGTCGTCTACACCGACGTGCTGGTAATCGGAGGCGGACTCGCAGGCTTGCGCGCGGCTGTCGGCGTGAAACGCCGCGGGCTCGACGCGCTGATCCTGAGTCTGGTTCCCGCGAAGCGTTCGCACTCGGTCGCGGCCCAGGGCGGCATGCAGGCCAGTCTTGGCAACAGCGCGATGGGGGCAGGCGACAACGAGGACGTGCACTTCGAGGACACGGTGCGGGGGAGCGACTGGGGCGCGGACCAGCGCGTCGTGCGCATGTTCGTGAATACCGCGCCGAAGGCGGTTCGCGAACTTGCCGCCTGGGGCGTGCCCTGGAGCCGCGTGGCGCGCGGCGACCGCGAATCGGTGGTGAACGCACAGAAGATCACCATCACCGAAAACGACGACGCCCACGGGCTGATCACCGCCCGGGACTTCGGCGGCACCAAGAAGTGGCGCACCTGCTACACCTCGCACGGGACCGGACACACCATGCTCTATGCCCTCGGCGATCAGACCATCGCCCACGGGATTCCGGTGCTGGAACGGCAGGAGGCGCTGGCCCTGATCCACGACGGCGGGCGCTGTCACGGCGCGGTGGTGCGCGATCTGATCACGGGCGAACTCACCGCCTACCTGGCGAAGGCCACGACCATCGCGACCGGCGGCTATGGCCGCATTTACAAGGTTTCCACCAACGCGATCATCTGCGAAGGAACGGGGATCGCGCTGGCGCTGGAGACCGGGGTCGCACCGCTGGGCAACATGGAGGCCGTGCAGTTTCATCCGACCGCGATCATTACCGCGGGCATTCTGACCACCGAGGGTTGCCGGGGTGACGGTGGCGTGCTGCGTGACATCGATGGCCACCGCTTCATGCCCGACTACGAGCCCGAGAAGAAGGAGCTCGCCTCGCGCGATGTGGTGTCCCGGCGGATGACCGAACACATGCGCAAGGGCAAGGGCGTCCCCTCGCGGTACGGTGACCACCTGTGGCTGGACATCACCGGGCTTGGCCGCGCGCACATCGAGAAGAACCTGCGCGAGGTAAAGGACATCTGCGAGTACTTCCTCGGCATCGACCCGGTCACCGACTGGATTCCGGTGCGGCCGACCCAGCACTACTCGATGGGCGGCATCCGGACCGATCACACGGGTCAGAGTCCAACGCTGAAGGGCCTTTTCGCCTGCGGCGAGGCCGCCTGCTGGGATCTGCACGGCTTCAACCGCCTCGGCGGCAATTCCGTTGCCGAGACCGTGGTGGCGGGGATGCTCGTCGCCGAGTACATCGCGGATTTCTGCGAGTCGGAGGCGGGAGAGGTCAGCGTGCGGTCGGATCTCGTGCGCCGCTTCGTCGAGCGTGAACGGAATCGGCTGGACGAGCTGCTGGGTCGCGAAGAAGGCGAGAATGCGACAGAGCTGCGTGAGCGGATGGAGACCGTGATGATGGACAAGGTCGGCATCTTCCGCACCGGTGATGAACTCGAGAGCGCGGTCGCCGAACTGCGCGAGCTCCTGGTGCGTAGCCGGAGCATCGCGGTCCGCACTCGCGCGCCCGGGTCCAACCCCGAACTCGTCACCGCCTACCGCGTGCAGAAGATGCTCAAGATCGCGCTCTGCGTAGCGCAGGGGGCGCTGTTGCGGACCGAGAGTCGTGGGGCCCACTTCCGCGAGGATTTCCCGCAGCGCAACGACCGCGACTGGCTGAAGCGCACACTCGCGAGCTGGTCCGACGAGGGCGACGACCTGCCGTCGATCGACTACGAGGACATCGACGTGAAGGCGATGGAACTGCCCCCCGGATTCCGCGGCTACGGCGCGCGCAACCACGTCGATCATCCGGATACGGAGGGCCGCGTGGCCGAGGTTGAGCGGATCGTTGGCGAGCAGGAAGCGGACGATCGCTTCCGGCGTCAGGAGGCATTGATGGAATACGAGTCCCTGCTGCCCAAGAAGTATCAGGGCCGCAACGAACGCCTGACGGAGAGGCTGCCATGACCGGTAAACAGGACGCGAAGACCCCGGTGGAGGAGGCCGGCGTCCGTCGCCTCCGGATCAGTGTGCTGCGTTACAACCCGCAGGACCCGACCAGCCGCCCGCACCTGCAGACCTTCGAGGTGGACGAGGCGCCGAGCATGACCCTGTTCGTCGCGCTGAATGACATCCGTGACCACCAGGACCCGTCGCTGCAGTTCGACTTCGTCTGCCGGGCGGGTATCTGCGGGAGCTGCGCCATGCTGATCAACGGTCGTCCGGGCCTGGCCTGCCGCACCCTGACCAGCAGCCTCGGCGAGCGCGTCACGCTGGCACCGCTGCCCTTCTTCGAACTGATCGGCGATCTGTCGGTGAATACCGGGAAGTGGATGCGGGGCATGAGTGAGCGGCTCGAGGCCTGGATCCACGAGTCGGGTGACGTGGACATTGCACGGCTTGAAGAACGGATGGAGCCGGAACTTGCCGAGCAGATCTACGAGCTGGAACGCTGCATCGAGTGCGGTTGCTGTCTCGCGGCCTGCGGCACCGCGCGCATGCGGGAGGAGTTTGTCGGCGCGGTCGGATTGAACAAGGTCGCGCGGCTACGGCTCGATCCCCGCGACCGCCGGTCTGATGCGGAGTATTACGATCTGATCGGAGACGACAACGGCGTCTTCGGCTGCATGACCTTGCTGGGTTGCCAGGACGTGTGTCCGAAGGACCTGGACCTTCAGACCCAGATCGCCTACATGCGGCGGAAGATGCTGCGCGCCGCGCTACTGCCGGCTAGCTGATCCGGATCCTCTCCGGCCCGAAAGCCGCGCACCCCTCCCCTCTCCCGCTTGCGGGAGAGGGGCCGGGGGTGAGGGCCGGGCCCGACGCTGCACCCCCACCCCAACCGTTACTCCGGGAATCCTGCCCTCCGCCCTTCGGGCCCGCCTTCGGCGGTTCGAAATCCGCTCCCGGCGGATTTGTCCCCGAAAGCGGGGGAGGGAGAGTCTTATCGGCGGGGTGGCGGCTGGCCATGGCAATTAGCCCCAGACCAGGACCAGGACCGACACCAGGATCGGCGCGCCGGCGACGACCGCGAGGGTCACCACGCACAGCGTGCACTCCTTCAGGTTTTTCAGCTTGAGGATTTGCATGACCCTTTCTCGGATATATACCTACACTATCGCCTTTGGCGCGCGCCGCGGAGACTCCCATATCCCGGATCGGATTACAGGTTCCCGTCCGATCACTCCGGGAGTTTGTGTGTCCCCGTGGCGACAGCCCGTGTCAACACCCGGCGGGCCCGGAGCCGAAGAGATCGGTTCCCTGTCCTGAAGAGGCGGCAGGGACGCCCGTTTCTGAATGGCGGGACGGGTCCGGCCATGCGATGTCCCTTCGCTCCGGAGCAACGGATTCATCGCCGGTCCTGCTCCACGGTTGAGCGGCGCCGCACGCCGTACACGTTCGGCAGGGCCTGAATGCGGTCGAACAGTCCGCTGAGCTGGCTCAGGCTTTCCACCTCCGCAGTCAGTTCCATGTGCACGGACCGGTCCACGGGATGGGTCCGGGTCTGGACAGCCAGCAGGTTCACGTTCGCATTCGCGAAGACATTGCTGATGTCGCGCAGCAGGCCAGACCGGTCCTGCGCCTCCACGATCATGTCGACCGCCTGGGTTGGCGCCTCTTCGCCCCAGCTTACCGGGATCAGCCGCGGACGCTTGTCCTCGGGCAGCCGCAAGATGTTGATACAGTCGCGGCGGTGCACCGAGACGCCCTTGCCGCGGGTGATGAAGCCGACAATCGGATCGCCCGGCACGGGGTTGCAGCAGTTGGCGAGGCTGGTCAGCAGTCCGCCGACGCCGCGGATGTGGATGTCGCCACCACC
>PWRV01000235.1 GCA_003563455.1 Thioalkalivibrio sp. | reverse complement strand
TTTCGCTACGCCGATCGTTTCCGCGCCCTCAGCGCCCGGCCGGAAAAGCGCGTGGACCACCAGATCGAGCAAGGCTTCCCTTGGTTGCCCAGCGGTTGTCTGATCCACCTCGACCGCCTGGCCAGCCAACGGGTCCTCGACAACATCCGCGCGCTGATCAATCGCCAGCGTCCGCAGATCGTCCGCGAGCTGAAGAGCTGTTTCCAGCAGGACATCGATGCCGTCAGCCTGCCCGAAATGCTCGACTGCCTGCATATGGACGATGCGGAGGATCTGCTGCGCAAAGACTTGCCGTCGCGGCTGCGCGCGGACTGTGGAGGCGAGTCGGCCGAAGCGCTGGGGCCCTATGCCAGCAGCCTCAAACGGGGGCTGCAGCGCTTGGTCCGATGCGACGACCGGCAGTTGCTGGAAACCCTGCAGACTCGTCTGGCGCAGCCGGCCGCGAACATGGATCAGCTTGCTGAAGAGGATAGGCTCCGGCTGACTCTTCTCCACAGCATGCTGTGGGGTAAGACACGGCCAGGGAGTGGCGATCTCTCCGCGGTGGACGGCTTCGTTCGCGAACACCGCCCGCTTTATCGCGATCTCCAGGAAGTACTCGCCTGGCGGCGAGAGCGGATGATACCGGGCAGCGGCATCACTTTCCCGGAGCAGACTGGGCCGCTGGAACTGCACGCGTCCTACACCCGCGAGCAGATCCTGCTGGCGCTGGGGCTAGGGAGCCTGGAGAAGCCGATTACCCAGCAGGAAGGGGTTCGTCATGTGCCCGAGCGCCGGGTCGATGCATTGTTCGTCACCCTGGAGAAATCCGAGCAGGAGTTCTCCCCCACCACCATGTACGAGGACTACGCCCTCAACGAGCGGCGGTTCCATTGGCAGTCTCAGTCCGGCACCTCTCCCACCTCGCACACCGGTCAGCGCTACATCCATCATGAAGAGCTTGGCTACACCCCCATGCTGTTCGTTCGGCGGGCCAAGCGTGATGCGACCGGCCTGAGCGAGCCGTTCACCTTCTGTGGCCCGGTTCGCTACCAGCGCCATGAGGGCAGCAAGCCGATGAGCATCGTCTGGGAGCTCGAGTACGAGATGCCCACACGGCTCCTGCATCACGCCCGCCGCACGGTGCTGTAAAGCGCAAAGTAGAAGGCGATGGCTTTATTGCCGTGGATGAAGGCGCAGCCTCCAAGCTTGTAGCGCAGGTGACGGGGAAGTACCACAGCGTTCCAGTCCGCGGCCCTTCCGAGGAGGTCCTGCCCGCTGTAGTCGTGGCGGATGCTGAGGATCTGCTCGGGGGGTTCGGCGCACCGGCCGGGTGGCTGAATCTGCTTTTTGCGGGCGAGCACCATGGTATCCAGTGCGAGCTTGGCCACCCGGGTTCGACAGCTAATCGCGTAACTAACTGTTTTTCTGAATAGCGCTTTCAAACCGCTCCACTACAACAGCGACAGTTGCTGCGAGGCGGCCGGTTTCTTCACCCCAGTGCGCTGAACACCCCGGCCTGGCCGGCGTTGATCGCCGACACCCCGGTGACCGCATCGCCCTGCGCGATGCGGATGCGGTGATGCTGGATGCGTGTCAGGTGTTCCAACGCACGCTCCGGAGACAAGCCGGTATGGGCCGCGTGCAGACGCGCCCGCATCACCCGGCGCAGGATCAGGGGTCACGAGACGGGGTCAGATGCACGAGACGCAGAGACGGGGTCGAGTCTCACGATCCAACTTTCTGTTGGTGGGCTGTGTTGGGATGTGAGACCGGACCCCGTTTCCTTCCCGCTGGGTGGCCGACATGGCGATGACAAGCGTCTTTACGTGAGCACGGGCGGCTTCAGCAGGGGGGCGCGCTACGAGGCCGACCGGGCGAAGATCCCGTTAATGCTGATGGATCTGGACGGCTTGGTAACCGCCTTGATGGCGCATTACGATGAAGCGGATTCCGAAACCCGTGCCCTGGTCCCGATGACGTGCGTGTATTGGCCGGCATAGGGCAATTCGTTGAGGCGGGATGCCGAAATTATTCAGTTCAGGAGGTCGGATGATTCTCAAGGACAAGTACGGAGCGAGCGGTCAGGATGAACGTTCGAAGGCGGGCCACCAGCAGGAGCAGGACGTGGCGTTCTACCTGCGGAGGGAGTTCGGGAACGACGAAAACGTTTGGATTATCAACGATCTGCGGATCGAGCATAATGGGGAACGCGCGCAAATTGACCACCTGGTAGTGCATCCCTACGGGCTTGTGATCATCGAGTCCAAGAGCATCTACGGCGAGGTGAAGGTGAACGGCCATGGAGAATGGTCGCGTAGCTACCGCGGCGAGTGGTACGGGATGCCTTCGCCGGTCCGGCAGGCGGAGCTGCAGGAAACCCTGGTGAAGTATCTGTTGCAGGAGAACGTAGATAAGTTCCTCGGCCGATTCCTGGGCATCCAGACGCAGATTGGGGGCCGCGACTGGAGAACGCTCTGCGCAGTGTCCAGTAGTGCGATCCTGCATCGCGATGACATGCCGCGTGCGATCGCGAATCGGGTGGTGAAGAGCGAGTTCGTAGCGGAGAAAGTGCGCGAGCTTGTGGGTTCGCGGGCCAAGGGGGTGGTGACCGGAAAGCCGCGCTTCAGCGATAAGGAGCTCGAAGGGATTGGCGAATTCCTGCTGCAGAACCACATCGGGGAAGGTGCCAAGGGTTCGCCGGTTGCTGAGCCGCCGCGGAAGGCGCAGGTAACGCAGCCTCCCGCCGTATCCGAGGCAGCGCCCGAAACGCTGTCACAGTCGACCCTGGAGCCTGAAACGACACAGGTCGCGTCCGCGCCAGCGACGAGTCGGGCCCCCGCACTGGCCTGCAAGAAATGTGGCGAGCAGAACAATCTCGTAGGCATGTACGGCAAGTATGGTTACTACGTGCGCTGTGGAGCTTGCGGCACGAACACCTCGATGAAGAAGGACTGTCCGCGATGCCAATCGCGCAAGGTCCGGCTGACGAAGTCCGGACCCGCTTACACCGGCACCTGTAAGGACTGTGCCCATGAATGGGTGGTGTTCCAACAATCTGAGGGGGGTGGCGAGCGATGAGCCTGGCCCACGGGCGTTCGGGTGGGGTTTGGAGATTGCTGTGACACCCGTTGCAGGCAGGAATGTATGGGTATGGGGTCCCTGCGCGGATGGGGCAAGGTCTCACAACCCGACTCTGCAGCGCGCGCCGTTCTGTAGTGTGAGGGGCGGAATTGAACCACGCGTTACTGTTCGACGGCGGTGGCTGGACGCAGGCCGGTGATGAGGAGCGACGACTCTTATACGTCGCGATGACGCCCTGCCGGAAGACGCGCTGGAGGATTCGCAGGTCTCCCTGTTGCCGCCTCAAGTGCCTAGGTGACAGTGAGCGCAGCACTCTATTCGGAAAAGGTCGATCCTGTGCCCGCCGCGGGGCGAAGTGACGCATTGACTGCTGCTCGCCAGCGTCGAGACACTAGATCCATTGCAGCGTCCAGCGACTGGCGGTTGATTGCTGAGAGAGAGCCTGAAGCGAAATGGCAGAGCGGTGCGCGGCTGAAGGCCTGAAGGCTTCATCACCGCCCGGCTTTTTGAACAGGAGATCGAAGTGGATTTGAGCCCAGTTCTGGTACAAGGCCTTGCTACGTGGTGGTGGATTGCACTGGTCGCGCTGTTTATCGGGCTCGTGCGGTTGCCGGTTGTGAAAGGGTATTTCGGTGAATTACTGGTTCGGCTCACGGCGAGGCTATCTCTGGATCGGGAAACCTACCGTCAGGTACACAATGTCACGCTGCGGACGCGTGACGGCACCACGCAAGTCGACCACGTGATCGTGTCCCCCTTCGGTGTCTTCGTGATCGAAACGAAGAACATGGGTGGCTGGATCTTCGGCGGGGAGAAGGAACCGCAATGGACGCAGAAGATCTTCCGGAAGACCTTCCGCTTTCAGAACCCCCTGCGGCAGAACTACAAGCACGTGAAGGCGGTGGAAGAAATCCTCGGGGTTCCGTCCGACACCATCCACTCCGTGGTGGCCTTCATGGGCGACAGCCGGTTCAAGACACCGATGCCGCCGAACGTGACGAAGGGTCTCGGATACATTCGTCACATCAAGTCGTTCCAAGAGCGCGTGTTCTCGGAGGAGCAGGTTCGGGGACTGGTTTCCGACCTGGAATCGGGCCGCATGCGGCCATCGCTGGAGACACACCGGAACCATGTGAGCAACCTGAAGATGCGCGCGGATCCCACCGCCGAGCGCTCGTGTCCGGCCTGCGGTAGTCCGATGGTGATCCGCAACGTTCGCCGCGGTGCCCGTGCGGGTCAGCAATTCTGGGGTTGCTCTGGCTATCCCAAGTGCCGGGTGTCGCAGGAGATCGGGTAGAGAGGAAAGCCGGTCATCGCCGATCGGGCTGCCCGGCCGCCAAATTCATAGGCACGAGCCCGCTGGCGGCGGCTCAAGCACCTGGATTTCATCGACATCTATGCGGCGCTGGACGAGAATGAACTCATCGTCTGCCGCCAGCGGTATCCGGAGGAGGTGGCAGAGATGACACGGTTTGCAGAGCGGTTCATGGAGAAGGGCCGGGAAGAAGGTGTGAAGAAGGGTATACGGCAGGGTGAGGCGCAAATGCTGCTGCGGCAGCTGTCATTACGTTTTGGCAATCTGCCCGAGGGTGCCCGCGAGCAGGTGGAATCCGCGGATGCCGACACGCTGTTGCGTTGGTCGGAACGTATCCTTACCGCATCGACGTTGGACGCGGTATTCCGATAACAGCTCCCTGGGCGTTCCAAACCGACTCCAGCAAGGGGATGTCCGCTGGAGCCACGACAATCGCCTTGGTTTCGTCCCGTGTCAACCAGGCGACGGCATCGTGAACGGTCATCAGCGCGACGTCACTGTTGGCCCTGGTGGCCAATGCGATCAACTCGATACTCCCGCGATCGTAGTGGTGCTCGGTTCGCGCCAATTCTTCCCCTACGGTAACCGCGAGCCCCAGTTCTTCGGCCAATTCCCGCTGTAGCGCGGCCTCTAGCGATTCGCTCGGCTCCACTTTCCCTCCGGGAAGTTCCCAGTGCCCTTCGAGATGCTGACCAGGCGCGCGGCGGGCCAGCAGGATGCGTCCTTCCCTGTCGCGGATGACCGCGCAGACGACCTGTTTGATCGGTGGCATGTTAGCCCTCGACCTCGAAAACCACGCTCATCGGCCCGCTGCCGGTGTGGCTCTGGTAGCGGACCTTGCCGTGGTAGACGAAGGGCGCTGCCTTGCCGCCGCTGAGCTTCGTGTCGCGCACGAACAGGTGTAGCGCGATGCCGAGTCGCTCGTGCTCGATGATCTCCCTGCCGCGTTTGCTCTGCGGGGTGGTGGAATTCTGGGTCTGCCAGTGGAAGGTATGGTCGTCGATCCAGTGATCTAGGTAGCGGTGGTCTTCGGCCTTGCCCTGTTTGTTCAGGGTGACCAGCAGGATGTGAGCCTGCTGGTCGGCGAGTACGACGTGGCCGCTGTTCCAGTTGCCGGGGTTGAAGGTTTCGCCGAAGAGGGGCGGGATGTCTTCGCGCTGGAAAGGTTCGCCGACTGCGAGTTCGAGTGGATCGAGCACGGCTCGCAGCCGAGCGATGGTGCGCATGGCCTCGGTCGCTTCCAGGTCTTCGAAATCCGGGTTGTTGGCTTTGAGGATGTAGCGGCCGTCCGGGGTCTTGGTGACGACGCGCAGCAGGTACTGGTTGTCGCCGGTTTCGTCCTGGCGTTCGAGCGCCATCACGGTGCCGGTGATCGCGCCGGCGCTCTGCGGGGACACGTGCTCGAGGAGTAGGTAATCGCCGTCGTGGATCGGGTTCTTCCCGCCGTCCATCGAGTGTCCCGTCGCGCGGGCGATGAAGTGCCGGGCCGGGTCCAGGCTGCCGTGGCCAGTGCCCAGGCTTCGGTGTTCTTCGGCATCGGTGCGCCCGGTCTTGAAGTGGCCGCAGGCGATGCGCAGGTTCGGAAAGTAGGGAAGTTCGGTGCGGTTGGGTTGGGTCGGCTGGAAGGGGACGACGTTGTCTGGTGGCGCGGTCGCGGCGGCGCGGGCCTCGTACGCGGCGAGGCGGTAGTCGATCAGTTCCTGCACGAGTCCGGCGAAGGGTTCGCGGTGGTCGGGCGACACTTCGAAGGTGGGTTCGAAGCGTTCGTTCGCCACGCGGAAGAAGGTGCGTGGGGCGGTTGGTTGATTGCCGCCGATCCAGGCGTTCACCGGGTTGACGCGCCAGTAGCGTTGCCAGGCGGGGCTGGAGCCGTCTTCGCCGGCGCGCATGGTTTCGGGCAGGTCGCTCAGCAGGGGGCGCCGGCGTTCGAGCACGGCGCGGGAGCGCTGCGCG
>PWRV01000136.1 GCA_003563455.1 Thioalkalivibrio sp. | reverse complement strand
TTCCCGGACGGTCCACCGCTCATGCAAGCCGCATTGATCCAGCACCGCACCACCATCGACCGCGCAACCAGCCTCGCGGAGACTGCCGCCGCCGTGGCGGAGGCTGCCCGGGGTGGCGCGCAGCTTGTCGTCCTCGCCGAGCTCCACACCGGCCCCTACTTCTGCCAGGTGGAGGCCCCCGCCGAATTCGACCGTGCAGAGCCGATTCCCGGACCCTCCACCGACGCGCTCGCTGCGATGGCCCGCGAGCACCGCGTGGTGCTGGTCGGATCCCTCTTCGAGCGTCGCGCGGCGGGGCTTTATCACAACACGGCGGTCGTCTTCGAACGCGACGGCAGCATCGCCGGCCGCTACCGCAAGATGCATATCCCGGATGATCCGGGCTACTACGAGAAGTACTACTTTACCCCCGGCGACACGGGTTTCCAGCCGATAGACACCTCCGTCGGGCGGCTCGGGGTGCTGGTCTGCTGGGACCAGTGGTATCCGGAGGCGGCACGTCTGATGGCTCTCGCCGGTGCAGAGGTGCTGATCTATCCGACCGCGATCGGCTGGGAGCCCGACGACACACAGGACGAGCAGCAACGCCAGCGCGACGCCTGGATCACGGTCCAGCGCGGCCACGCGGTGGCAAACAACCTGCCTGTACTGGCCTGCAACCGCACCGGCTTCGAAGCCGACCCCTCGGGCGCTTCGGCCGGTGCCGAGTTCTGGGGTTCGAGCTTCATCGCCGGCCCGCAGGGCGAGCTGCTGGCCCAGGCCGGCATCGACGCTGGCGAAATCCTGCATGCCGAAATCGATCCCTCGCGCACCGAGCGGGTTCGCCGGCAGTGGCCTTTTTTGCGTGACCGCCGCATCGATGCCTATGAAGGGCTGCTGCGTCGCTACATCGACTGAACCCGGCCGGGGGCCGGTGATCCAACGCATCCCAACCCCGAGCAGAGGCACCTGCCATGAACCTTGCCCCCACCGTGAACGTCGGCACCTTCGACCGCGTCCTGCGCATCTTTGTCGGACTCGTCGTGTTGTCGCTGGTCTTCATCGGACCCCAGCCCCTGTGGGGCCTGATCGGTCTCGTCCCGCTCGCCACCGGCCTCTTCCGCTGGTGCCCCGCCTACAGCCTTCTCGGGATGAACTCCTGCGGCACCGTCTCGAGGACCTGAGGCCGGACCCCGGCTTTCCCGCCTGCCCGTGTTGCCGGGCAGCGGGGCGTTCGGCCTTTCGGCGCCAGGTCGTTATACTGGCGCGCCAACACCCATGCGCGAATCCGACATGTCCGATGCCGCCCGAGACCCGCTGAACCCCGGGCGTCTCCCCTCCTCCGGCTTCGAAACCTGGACCGACCTCGGTTTCACCGCCGCGGTGCTCGCGCTGGCGCGGGCCGCGCGCCAGTTCGACCACCCCCTGCTGGTGGTAACGGAGAGCAATGAGGCCGCGGACCAGTGGGCCGCGGAGTGGTCTTTCTTCGCCGCCGACAGCGACCTGCCGGTGCTGCGTGTGCCCGACTGGGAGACTCTGCCCTTCGACGTGTTCTCGCCGCACGAGGACATTGTCTCCGAGCGCCTGCGCACGCTTTACCGGCTGCCAGCCCTGAAGCGCGGACTGGTCATCGTGCCGGTGGCTACGCTGATGCAGCGCCTGCCGCCGCGTCAGTGGCTGCTGGGCAATTGCCTGGTGCTGAAGGTGGGTCAGCGCCTCGACCGGATGCAGCTGCGCGAGGCCCTGGCCGATGCCGGCTATTCACCGGTACAGCAGGTGCTCACGCACGGCGAGTTCGCGATGCGCGGCGAAATCCTGGACGTCTTTCCGATGGGTGCGGAGACTCCCGTACGCGTGGAGTTCCTCGACGACGAGGTCGATTCCCTGCGGCACTTCGATCCCGAATCGCAGCGTTCGACCGGGCGCATCGAGGCGCTGGAGATCCTTCCGGGCCACGAATTCCCGTTGAACCCCGAGTCGGTGAAGGCCTTTCGCGGCCGTTACCGGGCGCGTTTCGCCGGCGACCCTTCGCGCCACACGGTCTACCGCGATGTCAGCGAGGGGCTCGCGCCGGCCGGCGTCGAGTCCTACCTGCCGCTCTTCTTCGACCAGCTCGACACCCTCTTCGACTACTGTCCCGATGCCCGGGTCGCCCAGTTCGGCGACATCGGGGGTGCTGCCGCCCGCTTTGCCGCAGAGGTGGCGTCGCGCCACGATCAGCTGCGTCACCAGGTCGAGCGTCCGCTGCTGCCGCCCGATGATCTCTACCTGGACAGCGAACAGCTTGCCGAGCGGCTCGGCCGCCTGTCCGGCATTGCGCTTGGTCCGAATCCCGCGCCGCTGCCGACCGACCGCGGCAGGCAGGTGCCCTTCCGCCGGGAACCATTGCCCGAACTCGGCATCCAGCACGGTCGTCCCGAATCCGCGGAACGCCTGAGGGCCTTCCTCGGGCGCCCGCTGCGCGTCCTCCTGACTGCGGAGTCCGCCGGACGACGCGAAGCACTGACGAGCCTCCTGCACGAACACAAGATCGACGCCGATCCGGTGGCAGACTGGGCGGCATTCCTGGGCGGGGATGCGCCGACCATGCTGACCGTGGCCGCTCTGTCCGAGGGCTTCGAACTGCCGGGGGGGATCGCGGTGGTGCCCGAGACCGCTCTCTTCGGGCTCCGCGCGATGCAGTCGCGGCGCCGCGGGCGTCCCACCCGAGACGCCGATGCGGTGATCCAGAACCTCGGCGATCTCCACGTCGGCGCGCCGGTGGTGCATGAAGAAAATGGCGTCGGGCGCTATCTCGGGCTGCAGACCCTGAACATTGGTGGCCAGCCGGGAGAGTTCCTGGCGCTGGAATACGCCGACCAGGCGAAACTCTACGTCCCGGTCTCCTCGCTGCACCTGATCAGCCGCTACACCGGGGCCGACAGTGACAATGCGCCGCTGCATCGACTCGGCAGCGAACAGTGGGCGCGGGCGCGGCGCAAGGCCGCGGAGAAAGCACGCGACGTGGCCGCGGAACTGCTGGAGATCCACGCGCGCCGCGCGGCCCGCGAGGGAACGTCGTTCGAGATCGAGACACCCGACTACCACGCCTTTGCCGCCGCCTTCCCCTTCGAGGAAACCGCGGACCAGGCGCAGGCGATCGAGTCCGTGCTCGCCGACATGGCGGCCACGCAGCCAATGGACCGCGTCGTCTGCGGCGACGTCGGCTTCGGCAAGACCGAGGTCGCGATGCGCGCCGCCTTTGTCGCGGTGCAGAATCACCGCCAGGTCGTGGTGCTGGTGCCGACCACGCTGCTGGCCCAGCAGCACCATCAGAACTTCAGCGATCGCTTCGCCGACTGGCCGGTCCGGGTCGAATCCCTGTCACGCTTCCGCAGCGCCCGCGATCAGGCGGCCGTGCTGCAGGGCCTCGCCGAGGGCAAAATCGATATCGTGATCGGCACCCACAAGCTGCTCCAGAGCGGACTGGAGTTCAGCAACCTCGGCCTGGTGATCGTGGACGAGGAACAGCGCTTTGGCGTGCGCCACAAGGAAGCGCTGAAGCGGCTGCGCGCCCAGGTCGACATGCTGACCCTGACCGCCACGCCGATCCCGCGCACCCTGAACATGGCGCTGGCCGGTCTGCGCGACCTGTCGGTGATCGCCACGCCGCCGCGCGAGCGGCTTGCGATCAAGACCTTCGTCAGCGAATGGAACGACGCGGTGATCCAGGAGGCCTGCCTGCGCGAGATGCGCCGCGGCGGGCAGGTTTACTTCCTGCACAACGAGGTCGACACCATCGCCCGAACCGCGAGCCGGGTGCAGGAGCTGTTGCCCGGCGCCCGCGTCGGCATCGCGCACGGCCAGATGCGCGAGCGCGATCTCGAGCAGGTGATGCTGGACTTCTACCATCGGCGCTTCAACATCCTCGTATGCACCACCATCATTGAGACGGGGATCGACGTGCCGACGGCGAACACCATCATCATGAACCGCGCGGACCGGCTGGGGCTGGCGCAGATGCACCAGCTGCGCGGACGCGTTGGACGCTCCCACCACCGGGCCTATGCCTACCTGCTGACACCGCCACCGAAGGCAATGACCGCCGATGCCCGCAAGCGGCTCGACGCGATCTCCGAGCTCGAGGACCTCGGGGTCGGCTTCACGCTGGCAAGCCACGACCTGGAGATCCGGGGGGCCGGCGAACTGCTGGGCGCAGAACAGAGCGGTCAGATCCAGGAGGTCGGCTTCACCCTTTACAACGATCTGCTGAACCGGGCGGTGAACGCCCTGCGCTCCGGGCACATGCCGGAGGCAGACACGAGCACGACCGCGACGGAGGTGGAGCCGGGACTGCCGGCATTGCTTCCCGAGGATTACGTACCGGATGTGCACACGCGGCTCATCCTGTACAAGCGCCTGGCGAGTGCTCCTGATACCAATGCACTGCGGGACCTCGAAGTGGAGCTGATCGATCGTTTCGGCCTGCTGCCGGAGCCCGCGCGCGCACTGATGGCGGCAACGCGGCTGCGGTTGCGGCTGCTGCCGCTCGGCATCCGCAAGCTGGAACTTGGCCCCGGCGGGGGGCGCTTCCTGTTTGGCCCGCAACCCCGGATCGATATCGGCGCAATGGTCCGGCTGGTACAGTCGGATCCGAAGCGCTACCGACTCGACGGCGAGAAGGCCTTCCGCTTTCACGCCGACATCGAAACCCTGGAGTCCCGGGTATCGGCGGTGGAACGCCTTCTGAACGAGATTGCGCCCGAGCGCAAGGCCGCATGAGGACGGACACGATGACCACGAACCCAGGAAACCGCCGGCGATTCCTGTCCCGCGTTGCCGCGATTCCCCTGCTTGCACTGTTGCCGGGCCGGGCCATGACCCAGGTCGGTCGCCGCTACCGGATCGAACTGGTGGTCTTCGAGCACCTGGGACCGGAGAGCCGGGCGTTCATGGACGCTGTTGCCCGGCCACTGGATCCGGACCTCTCCGGCTTCGACATTGGCGAGGGTCCGATCCGCCCCTCGGTTGACGGCTTCGAGCTCGAGAACGTCGCGACACGAATCGAAGGTTCCGGACAGGGACGCGTGCTGAGCCGCCTCGCGTGGGACCAGGTGGGCCGGAGTTACCAGGGCGCGCCCTGGATCCGGCTACAGGAAGGGCGTTACCTCGGGCTCAGAAGCCCCGATGCCGGGCAAAACGAGAACGGCGGGGCAACAGCCATCGCGTCCGGACTGCAACCCCTGAGCCCCGCGGACGAGCGCTACGAACTCGAGGGCCGACTGCGGGTCTGGGTCGGCCGCTTCCTGCATCTAGAGACCGACCTGGTTTTCCACGCGACGCAGGCCGTGACCATCGAGCCCGACGCATTTCCGGCGGTGCCGGTGCGCGGCAGTCAGCGCATGAGTTCCGGAGAGGATCTCTTCTACCTCGACCACCCGGCCGTCGGCATCATCGCGCGCGTCACCCGCATCGACGACTGACAGCCGACGTCCCCGGATCACGACCCTCGTCCGAGGCCGCACCGGCGCGCCGGTCGCGCTGGTGGGCCCGCTGCGCCTGGCCCACCCGACGGCTGGCGCCTGCAGGGTGGGCAAAACGAAGCGTGCTCGCCAGACAGGCTCAACGCCACTGCGGAATGTTCTGCCAGTTCAGGATGCGATTGCCGATTGCGACCCCGAGATCCTCCAGCAGCAACTGCAACGCGGTACGCCTGGGCTTGAAGACAACCATGCGCTCGATGCCGATGACCTCGTGCGCGACGAAGCGGTCGTCGCCCAGACCATCAATGAGCCCGAGCTCCAGCGCGTCCACGCCGGTCCAGATCAGCCCGCTGAAGATGTCGTCTTCCTGTTCCTTCAGGCGATCGCCGCGACCCTCGCGCACGACATTGATGAACTGCTCGTGGATCTGTCCGATGACGGTCTCCACGTGCGCCACCTCTTCCTCCTGCAAGGGCAGGAAGGGATCGAGGAAGCCCTTCTTCTCGCCCGCGGTAAACAGACGCCGCTCGATCCCCCAGCGGTCCATCAGATCGACAACCCCGAAGCTGTCGAGACGCACACCGATCGAACCGACGATGCTGCCCTTGTCGGCGTAGATCTCGTCGGCCGCCACCGCGATGTAGTAGGCGCCCGATGCGCCGGCGTCGGCGATCACCGCATAAACGGGAATATCCTCGTGGCTCTCTCGCAGGCGCTGGATCTCGTCATGGATCAACCCGGCCTGTACCGGACTGCCGCCGCCACTGTTGATCCGAAGCATCACCGCGGCGGTCTCGTCGTCCTCGAAGGCCTCGCGCAGCGTCTTGTTGATGTCCTCGGCATTGACCGTCGCGGCGCTGGCGATCAGCCCCTCGATGTCGATGACGGCCACGTG
>PWRV01000284.1 GCA_003563455.1 Thioalkalivibrio sp. | reverse complement strand
TGAGTCCCAGGGCGAATGCGGCCTTTTCCACCAGTGTGTCGAGGATTTTTCCGCAACGAGCGTGCCCCGGGCGCGAAAGACAGATGATCTTCTCGCGCTCCGCGATCAGCACGCGCTGCGATCGGCTGCAGTCGGCGCAGCCGAGTTGGATCGCCCGAGCGAACCGGCAGCGCTGGGGATCGTAGCCGCCATAGATTTCCCTGAACTCCGTCTCGTCCATGCCGTCCTTCGCGATCGTCCGCGGCGGGAAACAGACGGCCATCATCGCACAAACGCGAACCCGGACCCCCGGGTCTGACAGGCTGCTAGACTGAAGGCAGCGGCCACCACATGCGGGCGGATCCCGTCGCGCTGTTCGGCCGTTCCCGAACACGCTCGGGGGCAATACGGCCCGAAGCGCGGCAACGATCAAAGACGGGAGAGAGGATTGCGAAGCTGGTTCCGCATACCGCTGACGGTGAAACTGTTTTTCGGTCTGGTCCTGATCCAGATGGTCACCGCGCTGCTGCTCTACGGGTGGTGGCGAACCGGCTCTGCCGATGCCGCGCTCACCTTCGGCGCGCTGGCCTTCGCCTCGGCACTGTTTGCCGCCCTGTGGCTCGCCTCGATCGCCCGCGGTCACAGCGCCGAGTCCGTACTGCGCGCCGAGGCCGACCTCGCACGGGAACGCGAACGGCAGCGCCGCCTGACGGCCGAGGAGCGCGCACGTGCCGTCGAGCGCGCGCGCAAGCAGGTCAGCCGGGAGACCCAGCGGGTCAGGAACCGCTCAAGCGTCAAGCTCTACGGCGCCTTCGCGGGGATCGCCGGTCTTGGCGCATTGCTGCTGCTGACCCAGTTCCTGTCGCTCGGGGTGCTGCTGCTCAGCTCCTCGGGAGGCGCCATCGCCGGCTACCTGCTCAGGATCCGTCAGGAGTCCCGGCGTCAGAACCGGCTCGAGCGCGCGGAGCAGTCGCAGCCGGTGCCGGTGACGCGGGTCCTCGAGGGGCCCGATGACGTCGGCACCGGGACCGGAACCACTGCCAACGGAGGCACCCGTCGATGACCCCGGGAACACCGACCGATCTGGAGGCGCCTGCCCGGCGCTTCCGCGAACTCGTTCCCGCCGTCGACGACTGGTCGCTGCGGCTTTCCGATGTCGTCTCGGAGACCCTTTCCGTGCGACGGGACGTGGTCGAGCCCGTCCAGCTCGCTCGGGACACGGGCGCGATGATCACGGTATCGGAGGGTGGCGGCGTTGGCTACGGCGCGACCAGCGATCTCTCCCGGGCCGGCCTCGCGGCGGCTCTCGAGCGCGCGCGCGAGTGGGCGCGCCGCTCCGCGCCGCTGCGCCTCTTTCCACCCACGGCGCTCGGTCCAGCCGGCACTCGGGACGAGTGGCGGGCCCCGGCCAGGCGACCCTGGACGGAACTGGATACGCCGGCCAAGCTGCAATTGCTGCGAGAGCTGGCCCGGCGCATGAAGGTCCACGAGGACATTGTCGACTGGTCGGCGAGTCTTGGATTCCAGCGGCGGCAGACCCTGCTGGTCAATGCGCAGGGCGCTGCAATCCGGCAGGCGCAGCATATCCTGGTACCCCAGCTGCGCGCGGTCGCGAACCGCGGTGGAGAGACCCAGGTCCGGAGCTTCGGCCCGGATCGAGGCGGCCAGGGCGGCCTCGAGCGGCTGGACATGCTGGACCTCGACGCCCAGCCGGAGCGCGTGGCCGGCGACGCGCTGGCGCTGCTGGATGCACCCGACTGCCCTGCCGCGACGATGGACCTGATCCTGATGCCCGGGCAGATGACGTTACAGATCCACGAGAGCATCGGGCACCCGCTGGAGCTGGACCGAATCCTCGGCGACGAGCGCAACTACGCGGGGACGAGCTTCGTGACGCCGGAAATGTTCGGGACCTACCGCTATGGATCGGAACTCCTGAACGTCAGCTTCGACCCCGGCGTTGCCGGCGAACTCGCCTCCTTTGGCTACGACGACGAGGGCACTCGTGCGGAGCGCCAGTGGCTGATCCGGGACGGCGTGCTGCTGCGCGGGCTGGGCGGAGCGACATCGCAGGGCCGATCGGGCCTTCCCGGGGTCGCCTGCGCCCGGGCGAGTTCGTGGAATCGTCCCCCGATCGACCGCATGGCGAACCTGAACCTCGAGCCCGGCCAAAGCAGCCTGGAAGACCTCGTCCGGGGAGTCGAGCACGGGGGGTTGATGGACACCAACCGTTCCTGGTCCATCGACGACTCGCGCAACAAGTTCCAGTTCGGCTGCGAGCTCGGCTGGCGCATCGAGCAGGGTGAACTGCGGGGTCTGGTCCGCAACCCCGGATACCGCGGGATTTCCTCCGCGTTCTGGCGCAGCCTCGCCGGGGTCGGTAACCGGGACAGCCTCGGCGTGATGGGTGTCGGAACCTGCGGGAAGGGAGAACCGAACCAGATGATTGCAGTGGGCCACGCCTCGCCGCCTTGCCTTTTCCGCGGCGTGAGCGTGTTCGGCGGGTCCGGCTCCTGATGCGCGGGAGCCTGGAACAAGCCGCCGACCTGCTGCACGGGCTGATGCAGCCCGGCGAGGCATTCGGCGCCTACTTCGAGGGCGAGGACTCCGATTTCGCGCGTCTTAACGGCAACCGGGTCCGGCAGGCGGGCCACGTGCTGCAGCAGCGCCTCACGCTGGACCTGATGCGCAACGACCGGCATGCACGGGCCGAACTGCCACTGACCGGCACTCCGGATGTCGACGCCGCGGAGTTAAGTGCCGCCGTCGAAGGCCTGCGCGCCCTGCTACCGCATCTGCCACCGGATCCCCACCACGCGTGCGCCGAACCGGGCACGTCGAGCGAGGATCTCCGCACTGGCCGCCTTCCCGGCAGGACGCAACTCCTGAAGGCGTTGACCGAAAGCGCCGAGGGCCTGGATCTGGTCGGGCATTGCGCCACCGGGCAGCTGTACCGTGGCTTCGCCGGTTCCGCCGGACAATGGCACTGGTTCGAGACGGAGAGCTTCAGCCTCGACTGGAGCCTTTACCACCGGGCGGACAAGGCGGTAAAAGGCCGCTATGCGGGCCGCGAGTGGGACCCGGAGGCCCTGGCCGCACGGATCCGTGGCACGCGCGATCAGCTGGAAATCATGGCCTGCGAACCGGTGCGGCTGGAGCCCGGCCGCTACCGGGTTTTCCTGGCTCCTGCAGCAGTGATGGAGATCCTTTCCGTGATCGCGTGGCAAGGTTTCGGACTTCGGGCCCAGCGAACCCGCCAGACGCCCCTGCTCGGCCTCGTCGACGGCGAGTGGGCACTGCACCCGCAGGTAAGCCTGGACGAACACTCGGCCGGCGGCCAGGCACCGCGCTTCAGCCCGGAGGGCTTCACGCTGCCGGGCCGTGTGGCCCTGATCAAAGGCGGCCGGCACGCTGGCTGCTTCGCGGATGCCCGCTCCAGCCGCGAGTACGATGTGCCGGTCAATGCGGCGGCAGAGCGGCCCCGGAGCCTGGAGATGACGCCCGGCACGCTCGCCGTCGACGAGGCGGCCCGAGCCGTCGGCGACGGCCTGCTGATCGCCGACCTCTGGTATGGCAATCTCTCGGACCGCGCCCGGTGCGCGGTGACGGGGATGACGCGCTATGCATGCCTGCAGGTGACCGAAGGCATCCCGATCGCGCCGGTGGAACCCATGCGCTTCGACGTCAGTTTGTACGAAATGCTCGGCGATGGGCTGCTCGGGCTGACCCGCGAGCGCGAGCGACTCGTTGATACCGGCACCTATGGCCAGCGCTCTACCGGCAGCTTCCTGCTGCCCGGTGCGCTGGTACGGGACTTCCCGCTGACGCTCTGACCGTCCGCAGACTCCCGGGCGCCCTCAGATGAGGCCGTGAGGATGCGCTGGACGTTCCGGCGTGCGCGGGAGCCGCGCCGGCCCGTTGCGCATCAGCATTTCCGCCGCCGAACGAAGGTCCTGGCTGAAGCGTATCCACACCCCGTCGGGCCAGCGGCGCGTCACCATTCCGAACAGGCGGCACCCGCCGGTCCGCGAACAGGGTTCGGGAAAGACGATCTCGACCGCAGGGCCCGCGACCGGTCCCGTGTATTCGACGAAGACACCACTGCGACACAGCTTGCGGGTCTGCGCCCGCGCCGGCGGCCCATCACCGGTTTCCAGCACGACTTCCGTGCGCACCCAGATGCAATCGTCCTCATGTTGACTCATGCTGCCTTCTCCTCCGTATTCCCGCGAGAACACGAATCAGTGCGCTCTTTCCGACGCTTTTATGAATCCCTGATGCAATGTTTACCCTGAGGCATTCGCTTCCTGCGATGACGCATGCGTCAGCCTTTCGTTAACATTAGTTCAAGAACGGCCGCAGAAGTAAGACAGGCGAGCACCTAGGTAGAAATACCCATCTCGCCAACCGGTCGTGGGGGGGATCAGTCGCCTTCGGTTTTTGCGGCCGGAAACCCGGGTGCCGGCCGGCCCGGGGGTTCGACCCGCGGCGGGAAGGCGTTCTGGTCCAGCGTCTCGCGGTAATCCCTGAGTGCCCAGAGGACCGAGGGAAAGGCGATTTCCTCGAAGGGGATCTCGTCGAAGCGGAACAGGCCGACCTCCAGCGACTCCGGTCCCGGCTCCACGCGCGGGTGCTTCAGGCGGGCGCGATAGATCAGCTGCACCTGGCTGATCCGCGCGAGCGAGTAGATTGCCAGCAGCCGATCCATCTGCAGTTCCGCCCTGGCCTCTTCCCAGGCCTCGCGGACCGCTCCCGCCTCCGGGCTCTCGCCCAGTTCCAGATAGCCCGCGGGCAGGGTCCAGAACCCCTTGCGCGGCGGAATCGCGCGGCGGCACAGCAGGATGCGATCTTCCCAGCCGGCGACCGCGCCAACGACAATGCGGGGATTCTCGTACTGGATGAATCCGCAGGTGTCGCAGACCAGGCGCCTGCGATCGTCGCCTTCGGGTACACGCCGGCTGAAATGGTCGGGATCGTCGGGCTGCTTGTCACTCATTCATGTTCATACCATCGTTTTGTTGACCCGGGGCGCAGAGCGGAGCCGGCATCAGGACAGCGACGCCACCAGCCTGCGCTGGAAATCCAGCCCCGCCCGCACCTGGTCCAGTGTGATGAATTCGTCGGGCTGGTGGGCCTGGTCGATGGAGCCCGGACCACAGATCACACTGTGCAGCCCGGATCGCTGGAACAGCCCGGCCTCGGCGGCGAAGGGTACCCGGGCGGCAGTATCCACGCCAGCCAGCCTGCACGCCAGTTCCAGCGCCGGGTTGGCATCTTCGTGTGCGAGCGGCGGCGCGTCGACCAGCAACTCGGTGGTCACTCCGCAACCCGGTGCGATGCGCCGGAGTTCGGGTACCACGCGCTCGTCACAGTGGCGCCGGAACTCCTGCAGAATCGGTTCGGGCGGGTCCTCCGCGATCGCCCGGATATCCCAGTCGAAGTGGCACTCGCGCGCGATGATGTTGACCGCGGTGCCTCCGTGCACGGTCCCGACATGGATTGTCGTCTGGGGCGGCTCCACGCCGGGCGCGAACGGCCCGTCGGCGGCCCGCCGACGCGCGAGGTCATCGAGGTGAGTGATCAGACGTGCCGCGGTGGTGACCGCGCTCACACCGCGGTGGGTCTGGCTGGAGTGCGCCTCGTGGCCAGTGACGACCGTTCGCAGCACCGCAATCCCCTTGTGCGCGCTGACCACCCGCATCCCGGTTGGCTCGCCAACGATGACGGCGGCCGGTGTCGGGATCCGCGCCAGCATCGCGTCGATCAGGCGGGGCGCGCCTCGGCAGCCGACCTCCTCGTCGTAGCTCAGGGCAAGGTGGATCGGCCGTTTCAGGTGCCGCATGCCGGGAACCAGCGCCAGCGCAATCGCCAGGAAGCTCTTCATGTCGCAGGTGCCGCGTCCGTAGAGACGTCCGTTGCGCTCGACGACGTGAAACGGATCGGTGGTCCAGCGCTGTCCGTCGACCGGCACCACATCGGTGTGGCCCGACAGGACCACGCCACCGGGAACGGACGGGCCGACGGTTGCGAGCAGGTTCGCCTTCTCGCCGTCGTCGCTGACCACGAGGTGGGACGCGACGCCATGGCGCGAGAGCCAATGACGGACGAAGTCGATCAGTTCCAGGTTCGAGTTGCGCGAGACGGTATCGAAGGCGACCAGGCGCTCGATCATCTCGCGCACCTCTGCGAGTCCCGGCGTCATCGCCGAGAACCGGGCGGTTGCCACAGACGCAGAGGGCGGTTCATGGGGAATACGATAGCGCAATCGCGGGCCCGGACCTCAAGCACAAGCGCGGAGGAAGGTTTTCACTGGCGGGGGGCGCGGCACACGCATTCCGCTTCGCGGTCTGCTAATCTCACTACGCAAGCACCGGGCCCTCCCCGGCCCGCCCTGCGCGCTGCGCCTGTGGCCAGCACCCCGGAGAGCACCGGTCGCACTCCCCAAGGCTTCAAGGAGACGGATCACTGCCATGCTCGAAATCAGGATTCACGGCCGTGGTGGCCAGGGAAACGTGGTGGCGGCCTACCTGCTCGCCGCCGCGGCCATCGACGGCGGGCGATTCGCCCAGGCCTTCCCCGCGTTCGGAGCCGAACGGCGCGGAGCGCCGGTGGCAGCCTTCGTGCGGATCGACGAACAACCGATCCGGCGGCGGTGTCAGGTGCGCGAACCGCTGTTCCTGATCGTTCAGGACCCGGCGCTGATGGAGGTTCCGGGCACCCTGAACGGGTTGCAGGCCGGGGGAACGGTACTGGTTGACGGACCCGAGGCGCGTATCGATGACAGCGGTGACAACGAGATCATCGCGATGCCGGCGACGCGCCTCGCACTGGAACACATCGGCCGCCCGGTCCCGAACACCGCGCTGCTGGCCGCATTCATCACACTCACCGGACTGATGCCACTTTCCGCGCTGACCGATGCCCTCGCGGAGCGCTTCAAGGGGCCCGTTCTGGAGAAGAACCGATCCCTGGTCGAAGCGGCCGCAGAGACCGTCGAGGCCGGGCGGTGGCAGGAGGTTGCGCATGGCGTTAGCGCTTGAAGGTTCCCAGGCCCTGGCCCGCACGGTGGCCCTGTGCCGCCCGCAGGTCGTCGCGGCCTACCCGATAACCCCCCAGACCCATATCGTCGAGGGAATCGCGAAGCTGGTGGCGGACGGCCATCTCGCCTGCGAAATGGTCAGCGTCGAGAGCGAGCATTCCGCGGCATCGGTGGCACTGGGGGCCGCCGCGGCCGGTTCGCGGGCCTACACGGCCAGTGCCTCGCAGGGGATCCTGCTGATGGCCGAGGTCCTGTACGACATCTCGGGACTGCGCATTCCGCTGGTGATGACCTGTGCCAACCGGGCGCTTTCCGGGCCGCTGAACATCTGGAACGACCAGCAGGACTCGATGTCCATGCGCGATTCCGGCTGGATTCAGCTCTATTGTGCGACCAATCAGGAAGCGGTGGACACCACTGTACAGGCCTTTCGCATCGCCGAGCGCTGCGAACTCCCGGTGATGGTCTGCGTCGACGGATTCACCCTGACCCACACGCTGGAACCCCTGGAGCTCCCCACCGCGGAGCAGGTGGACGGGTTCCTTCCCGTCTACAGTTTCCGGCATGGCCTGGACCCGGCCGACCCCCGCAGCCTGGGGACCCTCGTCGGCCCCGAGCACTTCAGCGAGGTACGGCACGCGCACCACCAGGCGATGATGCGCGCGCAGACCGAGATCGAGCAGGCGGACGCCGACTGGGCAGCGGTGGTCGGCCGGCACTGCGGCGGGCTCGTCGAGGCCCGGGGCGATCCCGAGGCGCGGCTTGGCATCCTGACGCTGGGCTCGGTGCTGGGCACGCTGGAAGACGCAATGGATTCCGATCCCGAACTGCCGCGTGCGCGCTTCATCAAGCTCCGCAGCTTCCGCCCCTTCCCCGCCGAGGCATTGCGCCGCGCCTGCGAGGGGCTGGACCACCTGATCGTGCTGGAACGGGCACTTTCACCCGGGGCCGGCGGCATCGTCGGGCCGGAGGTGCAGACCGCGCTGATCGAGATGGAAGAACCGCCGCGTGTACACAATTACGCTGCGGGTCTTGGCGGACGCGACCTGTCCCTCGACCTGTATTCGCGCATCGTGCAGGCGGTATTCGGCGCGGAACGGCCTCGGGAGTTTGCGATCATCGATGCGGAGCCGGACCTGCTGCCCGAGTCGGACCGCTAGCAAGCGCAAGGGGCACCCCACCGCCCCGGCATCTTTTTTGAGGAATGACCATGAACGAACAGCCCCTGCACGACCTCGATACCCTCCGCGCCCGCCAGCCGCGCTTCCGCGGGCTGGAATCGGGCCATCGCGCCTGCCAGGGCTGTGGCGAGGCGCTGGCGGCACGGCTCACCACCGAGGCAGCCGGCCCGGACGTGGTCGTTGCCAACGCCACCGGCTGCCTGGAGGTCTTCACGACGCCCTGGCCGCAATCCGCCTGGCGCCTGCCGTGGATCCACTCGGTGTTCGGCAACACCGCGGCGGTGGCGGCGGGAATGGAGGCCGCCCTGAAGCAACAGGGCCGGGCGACGCAGGTCCTGGCCTTCGCCGGCGACGGCGGCACTTTCGACATCGGCTTCCAGGCATTGTCCGGCATGATGGAACGTGGCCACGACGTGCTCTTCGTCTGCTTCGACAACGAGGCCTACATGAATACCGGGGTACAGCGCTCGGGGTCGACGCCTCATGCGGCGATGACGACCACCTCGCCTCCGGGCGAGCTGCGCATGGGCAAGCGGCACATGAAGAAGGACATCCTGTCGATCATCGCCGCCCACCACATCCCCTACGCCGCGACCGCGTCGGTGGCCTACCCCTCCGACCTGCGCAAGAAGGTACGGCGCGCAATGGATACCGAGGGCGCGAGCTTCCTGCAGATCCACTCGCCGTGCCCGCTGGGCTGGGGCCATGACGGTGCGAAGACCATCGAGGTCGCCCGTCTCGCGGTCCAGACCGGGCTCTTCCCGGTGATCGAGATGGAGCGCGGCGAGCTGATCGGGACCCTGCCCATCCGGGAGCCCCGGCCGGTGTCGGACTACCTGAAGCTGCAGAACCGCTTTCGACACCTCTTCGCATCCGAGTACCGCGCGCGCAAGGAACTCGAGCACCTGCAGGCCATCGCCAACCGCAACATCGAGCGCTTCGAGTTGCGCGGCGTCGGTCCGGAAACCTATGACACCGAAGGAGCGGACACCGTGCATCGGGGCGGCGATCGCTGGGCCTGACGCACGACAACCTCTTCCCATCACCCGCGATCCGCCTACCTGCTGAAGCGAGTCAGACATGATCCAGATTCCACCCGGCGCATTCGCCCGACCCGGCACCTCCCTTGAATTCAAGACCGGCACCTGGCGCGCGGAACGCCCGGTCCATCAGCGCCGCGCCGCACCCTGTCATTCCGCCTGCCCCGCGGGCGAGGACGCGCAGGCCTACCTCGCGAAAGTGGAGATGGGCGACATGCGCGGCGCCTGGGAGACCGTGGTCGCCGCGAATCCGCTGCCGGCGATCACCGGCCGGGTATGCCATCACCCCTGCGAGTCCGCCTGCAACCGCGCCCATTACGACGAGTCGATCACGATCCACGGTGTCGAGCGCTTTCTCGGCGACGAGGCTCTGCGCCAGGGCTGGAGCTACCCGGTGCCGATTCCGAGCGCCGACGCCCCGCGCATGGCGGTGGTCGGCTCGGGACCCGCGGGACTCGCGGCGGCCTACCACCTGTTGCGCGGCGGCTGCCGCGTCACGCTGATCGAGGCGATGCCGGCCGCCGGAGGCACCGTGCGCACGGCCATCCCTCATTACCGGCTGCCGCCCGATGTGCTGGAGCAGGAGCTGGACCACATGCTGGCCCTGCCCGGTCTCGACTTCCGTCTGCGGACCCAGCTTGGACGGGACGTCTCGCTGGAGGAACTGCGCGCGGATCACGAGGCCGTCTTTCTCGGCCCCGGCCGCCGCAAGGGCCGCGAGGGGAGCGCCGACTTCGCGGTACCCGGAAACCTTCGCACCGGTCTGCAGCTGCTCGAGGCCTGGGTCGCGGGGGGCACCCTTCCCGAACAGCCGCGCTCCGTGGCTATCGTCGGCGGCGGCAATACCGCGGTGGACCTCGCACGGGTGCTGCGGCGCGAGGGGGTCGAACAGGTGCACCTGATCAGCCACCAGCGCGTGCCCGCACCCGGCGTGCCCGCTGACGACGCGATGCGTGCCACCTACCGCGAGGTCTCGCAGGCGCTGGAGGAAGGCGTAACCATCCACGAACACCGCGGCGTGCGCCGGCTGATCCTGCGCGGCGAGCGCGTGGTCGGAATGGAACTCGTGCACATGAAGAAGCTGGAGGATGCCGACGGGCGCCTGCGGCGCGTCGCCTTCGAGGGCACCGAGACCGTGCTGCACGTCGATCAGGTGATCCCGGCCATCGGGCAGGACGTTGACGGGTCGGGCTTCGAGTCGCTGGTCCGGCGCGGCTACATGGAAGTGGAGCCCTGGTGGGGAACCGTCGACGGCCAGTCGGGAATCTTCAGCGGCGGGGATGCCCGCAGCGACCACGGAACGGTGAGCGAGGCGGTCGGCGACGGTCGCCGGGCCGCGGCCGCGATGCTGCGCTATCGCGCCGGGAAGCAACTCGAACCCGGGGCCCCACCGGAACCGATCCCCTATTCCGACCTCAATCTCAGCTATTTCGAGACCGCGCCGGCATCGAAGGAACCAGTGCTGCCACCCGAGCAGCGTCTCGGGCTCGAGGAGATCGAAGGCGGCCTGCAGGCCAATGCCGTACGACACGAGGCGCACCGCTGCCTGTCCTGCGGCGACTGCCTCGCCTGCGACAACTGCTGGACGCTCTGCCCGGATCAGTCGGTGCTGAAGACGCGCGAGGTCGCCGCCGACGGCAGCCACTACGTCTTCGACTACGACTTCTGCAAGGGCTGTGGCATCTGCGCCCACGAGTGCCCGACCGGCTATATCCGCATGATTCCGGAGTGACGCCCACTCCGATCGGCGCCCGCGACTGACAAGCGCGGTCAGAGGGTTTAGCATTCGCGCTGTCATAAATCCTTAACAAGGCAGGGACGTGGCCTTCGGAAGCGCTGGATCAAAAGGGCCCGGGACCGGGGTGGTATGGAGCCAGGAGTACCTGCGTCTCACCGCGGGTCTGGTCTTCATGATCGGGGTATTCGTGTTTGCGCTGCTGCAGACCCGGGGTATTCCCGCGCTCACGCCGCAGGGCCTGCTGCTGCTCGTCTCCTCCGCCATCGTCGGCGCCTACATGGCGATGAACATCGGCGCCAACGATGTCGCCAACAATCTCGGCCCGGCGGTCGGCTCCGGAGCAATCTCGCTTGGCGGTGCCATCTTTATTGCCGCGGTGTTCGAGGCGCTGGGTGCGATCATCGCCGGCGGCACGGTCGTCGGCACCATCAAGGGCGGGATCATCGACGCCGAGGAGATCGAGCACGCCTCCACCTTCGCCTGGCTGATGTTCTCGGCACTGCTCGCCGCGGCGCTGTGGCTTAACCTGGCCACCGCAATGGGCGCACCGGTCTCCACGACGCACTCCATCATCGGCGCGGTGATGGGTGCGGGCATCGCGGCCGGTGGCTGGGCGCTGGTGAACTGGGCGACCATCGGCCAGATTGTCGCGAGCTGGATCATATCGCCGCTGATGGGCGGCGTGATCGCCGCGGCACTGCTCTACATCATCAAGCGCAACATCACCTACCAGATCCGGAAACACCATGCCGCCGGGCTGGTGGTACCGTGGCTGGTCGCACTGATGTCCTGGGCATTCGCCACCTTCATGCTGTTCAAGGGGCTTGGCGACATCTACCGGCTCCCGGTGGATCGCGCGGCCCTGGTCGGGCTTGGGGTGGCTGTCGTCGCCTTCTTCGTGCTGCGCCGACCGATTCAGCGACAGGCCCACGGGCTGGACAACACGAAGGCAGGCGTCAACCAGCTCTTCACGGTGCCACTGATCTTCGCTGCGGCAATGCTCAGTTTCGCGCACGGCGCCAACGACGTGGCTAATGCCGTGGGCCCGCTGGCCGCGATCTACGAGGCCGTCGGCACCGGAGAGGTCGCCACCCTCGCACCGACGCCGCTGTGGATCCTGGTGCTCGGGGCCCTCGGGCTCGCGGTGGGACTGGCGCTGTACGGCTCCAAGCTGATCCGGACCGTCGGCCGGGAGATCACGGAGCTGGACCGCATGCGCGCGTTCTCCATCGCCCTGGCCGCGGCAATCACGGTGATCATCGCGGCGCAGCTCGGCATGCCGGTCTCCACCACGCACGTTACCATCGGCGCTCTTTTCGGGGTCGGGTTCCTGCGCGAATACCTGAAGCTGAACTACGCGCGCATGGAGCAAACCATCATCTCGGGTCACGAGGGTGAGGAACGGGAGAAGGTGGAGGCCTACCTGCGGCACTTCGAAGCTGCCCCGGTCGTCGAGAAGCGGCGCATGCTCGCCGAGATGAAGGCGAGGTCAAAGGAGTCCCCCGAAGATGCGCTGCTGAAGAAGAAAGAGCGCAAGGCGATGAAGAAGGCCTACGAGAAGCAGCTCGTGAAGCGCTCGCTGGTTTTCCGGATCGTCGCCGCGTGGATCATCACCGTGCCGGCGACCGCGCTGATCGCGGCGCTGCTGTTCAGGACCGTGCTCGCTCTCGGCGGTTGACATGCCGGCCAGCCGCCGGCTGGAGTACCATCGATCCTGCCCGCGCATCACCTCTGATCGCGCGGTGAGCCGAATGACCCAGGAAACCGGGGGACCTGATGAACCGCTTCACTTCGATGCTGCTGCTCACCCTGTGCCTGCTGGTGCCGCCGGTCGTGGCGCCGGCGGGTCAGCCACACGAAGACCGGCCCCGCGTGGCCCTGCAGATCAGCGACCATGACGCGATCCGTCAGACGATGGTCCTCAGTGTCGCGAACAACCTGGCCAACCACTACGGCGCGGAGAACGTGGACATCGAGATCGTCGCCTTCGGGCCCGGACTCACGATGCTGCGCACCGACAGCCGGTTCACGGACCGGATCAGCACCCTGGCCACCGAGCAGGGCGTGCGCTTCAGTTACTGCCAGATCACGGTGGATGCCACCGAGGCACGCGAGCGGCAGCCAATGCGGCTGGTTCCGGAGGCCACCAGCACAGCCTCCGGCGCCGTGCGCATCATCGACCTGGTCAACCAGGGCTACGTGCAGATCGCCCCCTGATGACGGGAGATCCCGACTGACGTGAAGACCCCGGCCCCCGGCGATCTGTTGCGGCGGATGTGGGCCTTTCTCGTCGGTTTGTCCCTGCTCGCCCTCCCCTTTCTGGCGCTGATCCCGCTCGGCATCCTCTGGCTGTGGCAGGAGGGCTGGCTCCTCTGGTGGCTGATCGGAGCGGCGATCCTTGCGCTCGTCGGCTACCTGCCGGCCTGGTGGTGGCGCAGGAGCCAGCGGGAACAGATGCGGGCCGCGGACGACGACGAGCGCGTCCCCGATTCCGATCAGGGAACCGAGTGGTCGCCTCGGGACCTGCAGGCATGGCAGGAAGTGCGTCAGATCGCCGCGGATGCCGACCCGGACATCGTCACCGACCGCGACCGGCTTCTCGGTGCGGCACGTGAAACGATCGAGCGGGTTGCGAGGCACTACCATCCCGACGAACGCGATCCGATCTGGAGTTTCACCGTTCCCGAGCTCCTGATGCTCACGGAAAGGGTTAGCGTGCGGCTGCGCGCGGTCGTGACCGATCACGTCCCGGCCGCCCACCTGGTCGAGGCAGGCCACCTGCTGCGCATCTGGGGATACAAGCCGATGGCCGTGACCGGCGCGCGCGTATTCCGGCACCTGCATAACGCCTGGCGGGTTACCCGAATGACCAACCCGGTCGCGGCACTGCTCGCGGAAGCCCGGCAGCGCCTCGTCGGCGCGGCGATGACCGAAGCGGGAGAGTGGTTGCGCACCGAGGGGGCCCGCATCTGGGTCGAAGAGGTCGGCCGGGCGGCGATCGAGCTCTATTCCGGGCGCCTGCGAATCGACATCGAGCGCCTGCATGAACTGGCAGCCACCGAGGGTGCGGGCCAGGGGGTCTCCGAAGCCGGTCTGCCCGGGCCGCTGCGCGTGCTGGTTGCCGGTCGGGTCAACGCAGGCAAGTCGAGCCTGGTGAACGCATTACTGGGAGAGCCCGCAGCGGGTGTTGCCGCCACGCGGCTCACCGAGAGGTCCAGCGGCTACCGCCTCGCGCACGAGACACTGCCGGAGGGATTGCTGGTCGACACGCCGGGGCTGAACTCGACCGCCGACATCGAACGCCTGGTGGATCGCGCCTGGGAAAGCGACCTGCTGCTCTGGGTGGTGCCCGCGGACGGTGGGGACCTGACGCTGGATCGGGGTACCCTGAACGCGATTCGCGCCCGCTTCGCGGCGGATCCCCGTCGCAGTCCGATTCCGGTTGCCGTGATCGTCAGCCGCGTCGACCGCGTCGGGACAGCGCAGGCGTGTGACCCGTCCTGCCCGCCGGGCGCCACTGAAGACGGAAGCGTGGGGGCCGAGGCGCTCCGGTCGCGTGTGGCCCGGGTTGCGGATGCACTCAGGGTGCCGCCGGCATATGTGGTCCCGACCCGGCTCGATCCCCCGGAAGAGGCATGGAACCTCGACCAGGTCTGGGCGTTGCTGGGCACCTGTTATCCCGAAGCCCGCCGCTGTCGCGCCCAGCGACTGCAACTCGAGGCCACAGGCGCTGACTGGAAGAAGCTGCTGCACCAGACGGCCGGTGCGGCCCGCCTGCTGAAAAGGCGCTTCTGGCCCAGCCCTGGGAAGGACCGCCCGTAGCAGCATCGCCCCAGCACCACTGGAGCGAATGCCAGCCGCGATCCGGCGCCCGAACGGCTATTCCGACCGGCGGTCGCTCCAGCGAGACGATCGGCGAGAAGGCTCGCCCCCTCGTGAGCGCTTGAGTTCAGCGATCGGTGCTGCGGGCCTCCGAGCAGCGGTCGAGCAGGTAGACGATGGAGCGGTAATGGCGCCCGCTGTGCAGCGACAGCCCGATCTCGCAGGTACGGCTGGTGGAATAGCCCGACTGGCAATCCTCCGGCAGCGCGTCGCGCAGATCCTTCAGCGCGCTCGCGTTCAGTTCGGGATAGGTGAAGCCTCGATCGCCCGACCAGCCGCAGCAATGCACCTGTGCCGGCACGACGACCCGCTCGGCACACGCTTCGGCGATCGCCTTCAGCTTCGGCTGCAGACCCATCTTGGTCGTGCTGCAGGTGGGATGCAGCGCGACGGTCTCATCCACCTTCGAGATCCGCAACCGGTCCAGTACGAACTCGTGCAGGAAGTCGGCGACGTCGTAGACCGCCAGCCCGGAGGCCTTCAGGTCGCGTCGTGCCCGGAACGCGCAGGGACTGGTGTCGAAAATCACCGGATCCTGGCCGTCACGGCTCGCACGCAGCAGCGAGGCCTCGAGCTGGCTCAGCTTGGCCGCGGCGTCGTCGTGGAAACCCTTGCTCTCGAAGGGCTGGCCACAGCAGAGCGCCGCGCCGTCGTCCGGATACACGACCTCGTAACCCGCCTTGCGCAGCAGGGCCTCGGTCTTCACGGTCAGGGATTCCTCCTCCGGGTCGCCGCGAGCCGGCCCCATGGTGCGGCTCGCGCAGCTTGGGAAGTAGACCACCCGGGGCGCCCAGGGCCCCGCGGGCGCAGGTGGGGTGCCCCGGCTCGCGGCCTTCGGCATGAAGGGGTTCCAGAGCGGGATCCGGCCGCCGGAGAGGCGCCGCACGCCACCGGTCAGCCCGGACATCACGCGGGTGCCCAGCATCACATGCATCAGGTGCGCGGAACCCAGCGACACCCGGGTAACCCCGGTGATCGGCCCGAAATTCCGCGCGACCCAGCCGGACACCCTGTGCGCCACCGGTCCCCAGCCGCGCCCGCGCATCTGCTTCACCATCTTCCCGGTATCGATTCCGACCGGGCAGGACAGCGCGCACAGGCTGTCGACCGCGCAGGTATCGAGACCCTGATAGCGGTAGAGCTTGCGCATCTGCTTCAGGCGACGGGGCTCCTGCCCCAGCTGTTCCAGCCGCTCCATCTCACGCAACGCGACGATGCGCTGACGCGGCGTGAGGGTCAGCGAGCGCGAGGGGCAGGTCGGCTCGCAGAAGCCGCATTCGATGCACTTGTCCACCAGCGCGTCCACCGCCGGCATCGGCTTGAGGTTGCGCGTGTGAACGTCGGGATCGTCGTTCAGGACCACGCCGGGGTTCATCAGATTGTCCGGGTCGAACAGGCGCTTGATCTCGCGCATCAACCCGTAGGCCTGCTCACCCCACTCCAGTTCCACGAAGGGGGCCATGTTGCGCCCGGTGCCGTGTTCCGCCTTCAGCGAGCCGTCGTGGCGCTCCACCACCACGCGGCTGAGCTCGTCCATGAACGCCCGGTAGCGTTCCACCGTCTCCGGGTGTCCGAGATCGGGGGTGAGCACGAAGTGCAGGTTGCCCTCCAGCGCGTGCCCGAAGATGATCGAGCCCTCGTAACCGTGCCGCCGGAAAAGATCCTGCAGGTCCAGCGTCAGGGCGGCAAGCCGGGGCACCGCCACCGCCACGTCCTCGATGATCACGGTGGTGCCATTACGGCGCATCGAGCCAACCGATGGAAACAGACCCGAACGAATCGCCCACAGGCGGTCACACTCGCCACGGTCCATGGTGAAGTGGATCGGCTCCAGCGTCTCGACGTCGTCCAGCGCGGCGCGGATGATCTCGACCTGCTCGGCAAGCACCGCATGATCGCCCGCACGCGTCTCGACCAGCAGGGCCGCCGCCTCGGGACCCAGCTCCTTCAGCACCGGCGGCACCCCGGGCTTGTCCTCCACCGACTGCAGGGATGCGCGGTCCATCAGTTCGGCCGCGGCGACCGGCAGCGGCTTGATGATCCCGATCGCGCGGCAGGCGGCCGCGATATCCGGAAACAGGATCAGAGCGGTGGCCTTGTGCTTGGGATCTTCCACCGTGCGATAGGTGATCTCGGCGATGAAGCCGAGCGTACCCTCCGAGCCGATCATCAGATGCTGCAGGATGTCGATCGGGTCCTCGAAGTCCACCAGCGCGTTGAGGCTGTACCCGCAGGTGTTCTTGATCCGGAATTTCTCCCGGATCCGCTCCGCGAGGGCGGGGTCGTTCCGGGTACGCTGACCCAGCGCGCGCAGCGCTTCCACCAGTTCTCCGTGCGTCCGGGCGAAGGCCTCGCGACTCGCCGGGTCCCCGGTATCGAGCAGCGTCCCGTCCGGCAGGATCACACGCATGCTCTCGAGCGTCCGGTAGCTGTTCTGCGCAGTGCCGCAGCACATGCCGCTGGCGTTGTTCGCGGCGATGCCACCGATGTGACAGGCGTTCAGCGACGCGGGATCGGGGCCGATCTTGCGGCCGTGCGGCGCCAGAAGCCGGTTCGCGTGCCCCCCGACCACGGCCGGCTGCAGACTGATTTTCGATGCATCGTCCGCAATGCGCCAGCGCCGCCACTGGTCGCCGACCAGCAGCAGGACGGAATCGGTCACCGCCTGTCCCGACAGGCTTGTACCGGCCGCGCGAAAAGTCACCGGCACCCGGTGACGCTGCGCCAGTGGCAGAACGCGCCTCACCTCCTCTTCGCTGTCGACCCGAACCACGAGCTTCGGAACCAGGCGATAGAGGCTCGCATCCGTGCCGTAGGTCAGGGTGCGAAGCGGGTCGGAGATCAGGCGGGAATCGGGGATGAAGCCCTTCAGGGCCCGGAGAAAGCCCTGGAAGTCGTCGGGATGCGCCATGAGAAAATGTCCTGCAGCCGGGCCGGCCTGGAAGTGGCAGGCGGCCGTGAGGCGGCTTGCGCCGCGCCGCTGCAGCCGGGGCGGGTTGCCGGTGATCACCCTCCCGGAAACTGTCCGGAGTATAGCAACCGAAGCGCGTATCGGGCCGCAGACCGCACCGATTACGGGGGCAGCCCTAGTGTGCTGTCAGGAACGACCCGATCGCTCGTCAGCGAATGTTCGCGGCCTGAAGCAGTTCGCGCACCTCCCGCTCGGTACGGGGAGTGTGGACCGCGCCCACGCGGGTCCCGTCGCCGGAGAACAGCACCACCGATCCATCGCGCATCCCGTGCCGCTGCGCAAATTGCCGACCCTCGGGGTTGCCGAGGTTCACCGCGAGAAACTCCACCCGTTCGGCATATTCGGGACGCATCTGGCCCAGAAGATCCATCACCTCGTAACCGGCAACGAAAGAGATATCCCTGGCGACCACGATCGCCGGCGTTCCCTGGCCAATCCGGGACAGGTCGGTAGGAAATGCCCCTCGCGGCAGCTGGGTGAGAATCAGTGCCGCCGCACCCACGATCACCACCAGCGTGATCACAATCTTTGCCCATCCCGGCACAGCCGACGGACGCTTCGTTTTTTCCTGCATGACTGACCCTCGCGATCGCTCTGATTGCCCCCCCCGCGGCGGACCCACGCGTGTTCTACGCATCCGCCGAGACAATTGCAATCCAGCTGCGGCCGCGCCCGGAGGACCGCAAACGCCCCGCTTTGTGCGCTGGATCACGGTTTTCGCGGCACCAGCGCCCTGGACAGCGACAACGGCCGGAATTCCGTCTATAAGTAGGCCTTGGATACACCATAACGGGGGTACCCCCGGCGGAGTAGGTTGGCTCCGCCGTGGAGGGTGTATCCAGGGCCGGGCGAGGCTCGCGGGCAGACCGGCAGGGAGCGATTTCCCGGCCAGATCTCTTGCGTGTTGGGCGGCATGAATGAAACCGGCATCTGCCAGGCGCAGATTACGAGCCGGTCAGGTACAAACAAATAAACTGACATTAGACAGTCAAAGGAGGGTTTTATGAGAATCGGCGCGCTTGCATTTGCCGCCGGCCTGGTGTTGACGTGGGGCCTGGGATCCCAGGCCTTCGCGGGCGATGTCGCCCAGGGCGAACAACTCGCAAACACCTACTGTGCCGCCTGCCACGGGGCCACCGGAGAGGGCATGGGGCCGAATCCGCCCCTGGCCGGCATGTCAGAGGAGTACTTCGTCAGGACCATGCAGGCCTTCCGTGCCGGTGATCGCGAGAGCGCGACCATGGGCGCGCTGAGTTCCGGCCTGACCGACGAGCAGTTCCACGACATGGCCGCGTTCTACGCCCAGTTCGAACCGGTGGCACACGAGTTCAAGATCGACGGCCCCCTCCATCACGTCTCCGCCAGCGTCTGCCAGAGCTGTCACGAGGACATCTACCGGCAGTGGTCGGGCTCGATGCACGCGAAGAGCACCGCGTTGCGCGATCCGATTCATGAACTGATGTACCGCCGGGAGGTCGGCGACCCCCGTGCTGCGGACCAGTTGCACAACCGGTCCCAGCGCTTTCCGGTGTGCCTGAACTGCCACGCGCCGAACGCCGCCAAGGACCAGGTGACCAAGCTGGACGCGAAGGACGCCTATGCCGAGGGCGTGAACTGCGTCGCATGCCACCAGATCTCCGGGTTCAAGGGCGTGCGCCGCGCAGAGGGCGGTCTGAGGCTGGGCATCCTCGCCTACGAAACGTCCCCCGACACGCTGCAGGGAGCGACCGGGTTCCCGTTTGACAAGACCCGTGATCAGCAGAATGGCAACCCGCACTTACCGACGGGCGAACTCGATACCTTCGGCGTCGAGGTCCCGGCCGCGTTGCCGCTGGCGGGCAACCCGCGGATGCTGCGCAGTTCGGAGATGTGCCTGGGCTGCCACGACACGCGGCCGAACCCGCAGGGCGTGCCGCTTTGCGACACCGGCGACGAAATCCGGAGCAGCGGCTCGAACGTGACCTGCCAGTCCTGCCACATGCCGATTGCCGACGGTATCGCGAATCACAGCATGGGCGGCGGCCACGACCCGGCAATGCTGAGCCGCGCGGTTCAGATGCACGTCGAGGTTGAGCCGAATGGCGACGGCGTGACGGCAAACGTGGTGATGCAGAACCAGCTGCCCCACCGGATGCCCACGGGCGCGCCGTTCCGGAACATCCAGGTGCAGGTGACCGCGCTCGATGCACACGGCAACGTGCTTTGGCGGAACTTCGAAACCCACGCGCAGGAGGAGGATCCGAAGTCCTTCCTCTTCTATCAGCTCGCGGATGACGAAGGCAAACCCGCAATGCCACCGGTCGCGACGGGCGTGGGTACCGACACCCGGCTGCTGCCGCACGAGCGTCGCGTACTGAGCTACGAGATCCCGGTGCAGCCGGCCGTGGTCCGTGCGGAGATGCTCTACAACCTCGTGTTCGAGGCGATGAAGCCGCACATCATGGAGCTCACCGACGACGAGGAACTGCTGCAGCCGCGCCGCGTCGCTTTCTACGAGGCCCGTCTCTAGCAGGAGAACCCTATCCCTTCGGGGATAGATACCAACGGGGGACCGCATGCGGTCCCCCGTTTTTTGTACCCTCCCTGAAGCGAACCAACACGAGCAATGACGGTCCTTTTCATGGGGATTCCGGTTGCCTTCTCCCGGGACCGGAGTCCGGAACGCCACGCGACAGCGTGTGCACCGAGGGACCGCGATGGTGCACAATGCCGGCGCCAAACGCGACGAACCACCCGGAGTCGAAAGAGAACGTGAACGCAGAATTATCGGGAATGGCGGACAGGGGGTTCCGGGCCGTCGATCTGGCCGCCGAGCGCGGCGAGCGACTTCTGTTCGAACATCTCGAATTCCAGCTCTCGCCGGGGCAGCTGCTGCAGGTGTCCGGGCGCAACGGTTGCGGCAAGACGAGCCTGCTGCGCATTCTGAGCGGGCTCTCCCGGCCCACCGCCGGCGAGGTCTACTGGGGCGAAGAGCCCATCCGGTCGGTGGACGGCGGCACCGGTTCCTGCCTCGGCTATCTGGGACACCAGAATGCGCTCAAGGAAGACATGACTGCCGAGGAAAACATCCTGATCGCCCGCGGACTGGGCGGAGACCGGCCGGAACGCGAAGCCGTGCTCGCGATGCTTGGTAGCCTCGGCCTCGCGGGTTACGAAGACCTGCCGGTGCGCTTCCTTTCGCAGGGCCAGAAGCGGCGCGTAGCCCTCGCGAGGCTGCTGCTCCAGCCGCGGGCCCTGCTGATCCTCGACGAGCCCTACGCGGCGCTCGACGTGCAGGTGATCGAGGTCCTGCGCAGTGCAATCGAGGCGCACCTGGCCCGCAAGGGCATGATCATCATCACGACCCACCAGGCCGTCGACATCGACGGTGACTGCCGCAACCTGCACCTCGGGTGAATTGATGTTCCGTCCGTTGCTCGCCCTGCTCCGCCGCGACCTGACGCTGGCTCTGCGCCGGCCACAGGATGCCCTGACGGTGGTGGGCTTCTTCGTGGTCGTGGTCGCGCTGTTCCCGCTGGGGATCGGGCCCGACCCGGAATTCCTCCGCAGTCTCGCCCCCGGCGTGCTGTGGGTGGCGGCGCTTCTGGCCGTGATGCTCTCGCTCGAGCGTCTGTTCTCCGACGACTACCGCGATGGCACCCTCGAACAGCTGCTTCTGGTCCCGGAGCCGATGGGCCTCCTGGTCCTGACCAAGATCTTCGCGCACTGGCTGATCACCGGGCTGCCCCTGGTGCTGATCTCGCCGCTGCTGGCGA
>PWRV01000119.1 GCA_003563455.1 Thioalkalivibrio sp. | reverse complement strand
GACAGGCACTGCGTGACCCACGGAACGGGCGCCTTGCCCTTCGGCTTCAGCAGGGCCTCGCGGTCGCAGGAACGCCCGTCCCGGGCCAGTTCGTTGAAGCTGGTCGCGCTCCAGACCTCGGAAGACACTCCCCAGTCCTTGTCCAGGAGCTCCGCGGCGGCGATCACCTCGCGCAGGATGGTACCCGAGCCCAGCAGGCGCACCTGTTTCTTCCGTCGTCCGGCGGCCGCGAACTTGTAAAGGCCCTTCACGATGCCTTTCTCCACGCCCTTCGGCATCGCCGGCTGGGGGTAGTTCTCGTTCATCGCGGTGATGTAGTAGAAGACCTTCTGCTGGTCCACGAACATGCGATGCAGGCCGCTGTGCACGATCACCGCCAGCTCGTAGGCGAAGGTCGGATCGTAGGAAATGCAGTTCGGGACGTTCGCGGCCATCATCAGGCTGTGGCCGTCCTGATGCTGCAGGCCCTCGCCCGCCAGCGTGGTGCGCCCGGCCGTGCCGCCGATCAGGAAGCCCCGGGCCTGCATGTCGCCCGCAGCCCAGATCAGGTCGCCGACCCGCTGAAAGCCGAACATCGAGTAGTAGATGTAGAACGGAATGGTCGCGACGCCATGCGTGGAGTAGGAGGTCGCGGCGGCGATCCACGAACACATCGCGCCCGCCTCGTTGATCCCCTCCTCCAGGATCTGACCCTTCTTGTCCTCCTTGTAATACATCACCTGCTCACGGTCCTGCGGCTGGTAGAGCTGCCCCACGGAGGAGTAGATGCCCAGCTGACGGAACAGCCCCTCCATGCCGAAGGTGCGCGCCTCGTCGGGGACAATCGGCACCAGGTAGCGCCCGAGCTTCTTGTCCCGCGCGAGCAGCGTGAGCATGCGCACGAAGGCCATGGTCGTGGACATCTCCCGCTCGCCGCTGGATTCGAGCAGCGACTTGAAGATGTCCAGCTCCGGCACCTCGAGCGGCGCGGCGAGCGGCCGACGCACCGGCAGGAAACCACCCAGCTCCCTGCGCCGCTCCATCATGTACTTGAACTCGGGGGCTTCCTCGTTCGGGCGAATGTACTCGGCCGCCTCGATCTGGTCATCCGACAGCGGGATGCTGAAGCGGTTGCGGAAGGCCTTCATGTCGTCCACGTCCAGCTTCTTCTGGCTGTGGGTGCGGTTCTGCGCCTCGCCGGCCGCGCCCATGCCGTAGCCTTTCACGGTGTGCGCGAGGATCACCGTCGGCTCGCCCGCGTGCTCCGCCGCGGCCTTGTAGGCCGCGTAGACCTTCACCGGGTCATGCCCGCCGCGGTTCAGCCGCCAGATGTCCTCGTCGGACATGTTCGCGACCATCGCCTTCAGTTCCGGATACTTCCCGAAAAAGTGCTCGCGCACGTAGGCGCCATCACGCGACTTGTAGTTCTGGTAGTCGCCGTCCACCGCCTCCATCATGCGCCGCTGCAGCAGACCGTCCTTGTCCTTTGCGAGCAACGGATCCCAGTAGCGGCCCCAGAGCACCTTGATCACGTTCCAGCCGGCACCGCGGAAGATTGCCTCGAGCTCCTGAACGATCTTGCCATTGCCGCGCACCGGTCCGTCGAGGCGCTGCAGGTTGCAGTTCACCACCCAGACCAGGTTGTCCAGGCGTTCGCGCGACGCCAGTGTGATCGCGCCCAGCGTCTCGGGCTCGTCCACCTCGCCGTCGCCGACAAAGCTCCAGACCTTGCGGTCGTCGGTTTTCGCCAGTCCGCGGTCCTGAAGGTACTTCATGAAACGGGCCTGGAAGATGCTCATGATCGGCCCGATGCCCATCGACACGGTCGGGAACTGCCAGTAGTCGGGCATCAGCCACGGGTGCGGGTAGGACGACAGCCCCTTGCCGTCGACCTCGCGGCGGAAGTGGTCCAGCTGCTCTTCGGTCAGGCGCCCTTCCAGAAAGGAGCGCGCGTACATGCCCGGGGCTGAGTGCCCCTGCACGAAGACGAGGTCACCCCCATGCTCGTGGGACGGGGCGCGCCAGAAGTGGTTGAAGCCGACGTCGTAGAGGGTCGCCGCCGAGGCGAATGTCGCGATGTGCCCGCCCAGTTCGGCCGACACGCGATTGGCCTTCACCACCATCGCCATCGCGTTCCAGCGGATATACGACCGGATTCGGTGCTCCAGTTCACTGTCGCCCGGGTATACGGGCTCCATGTGCGTCGGGATGGTATTCACGTACGCGGTGTTCGCCGAGTACGGCAGGTAGGCCCCGCTGCGCCGCGCCTTGTCGATCAGTGACTCGAGCAGTTGGTGGGCCCGCTCCGGTCCGTCGGCCTCAAGAACCGCCTCGAGGGCGTCGATCCACTCCTGGGTTTCCTGCGGATCGATATCGTGCGAGTCAGCGTTTGCGTTCATGCGTGATCCTTCCCGAGATTGCCCGGCGGTCTGCCCCGTAAAGCTGCGGGGCGGGGCCGGGCGCTCTTTCTGATACCATGAATGGAGGTGCGACGAGGCTTCGAACAGGCCGGGAAGTATCCGGACTGAAGCCTTGCAAGGTCAAGGCGTACTGTCTTGCTGCAGCAATCGTCAGCGAGGGCCCATTGAAAACCCCGAAGAAAACCCAGCCCCCTGCGATCACGGGGCGTCTCCTTCAGCGTCCAGGCAAAACATGAGCGAGATACCGACCCTGCCTCCCGGGGCAGCACCGATGGCGAATCGCTTCCGGGGTTTTCTCCCGGTCGTGGTGGATGTGGAAACGGGCGGCTTCGACTCCGGCAGACACGCGCTGCTGCAAATCGCGGCGGTCTTCCTGCGGCGGGGAGAGAACGGTCACCTGTGGCGGGAACGCACGCTCAGCATTCACGTGCAGCCCTTCGACGGCAGCGAGCTGGACCCGAAATCCCTGGAGGTGAACGGCATAGACCCTTTCCACCCGCTGCGCATCGCCCATCCGGAGGACCAGGCGATGGGACGGATCTTCAGCGAGGTACGCCGCGAGGTAAAGCTGAACCTCTGCAAGCGCGCGATCCTGGTCGGCCACAATGCGCACTTTGATCTGGGGTTCGTGCACGCGGCGGCGGCGCGCTGCGGCATCCGCCGCAACCCGTTCCACCCCTTCAGCAGCCTCGACACGGTCTCTCTGTCCGCGCTCGCCTACGGCCAGACGGTACTGGCGCGGGCCGCGGAGGCCGCGGGCCTGGGCTGGGACACGGAGGCCGCACACACTGCCGCGTACGACGCCGAGGTGACGGCCGAGATCTTCTGCTCCATCGCCAACCGGTGGATGGACACCGCCGGCATCCCACCGGCAGCGGCACTGATACCCGCCGGCACCTGAATCGCGGGCGCGCGGCCGAGCGCGCGCCCGCCGCCGGGTCAGGACTGCTTGGCGTGGGCCTCTTCCACCGCCTTCTTCAACTCGCCGTTCTCGAACATTTCCAGCGTGATGTCGCAGCCGCCGACCAGCTCGCCGTCGATGTAGATCTGGGGGAAGGTGGGCCAGTCCGCAAACCGGGGCAGGTTCTGGAAGACTTCCGGGTCGGCCAGCACGTTCACGTAGGCGAATTCATGCTCGCAGCGCTTCAGCGCCTCGGCGGCCCGGCTGGAGAATCCGCACATCGGGAACTGCGGGGTCCCCTTCATGAAGATCACGACGGGGTTTTCTTCGACTTGCTGACGAATGCGATCCATGACATCCATGGGAGCCTCCTGACGATTCCAATCTCGATGGGTTCAACGGTGCCCCCGGGGGACCCGGGGGTCACCGTCCACTATCCGCTGCGGTGCCGGAACGACCGTGCCGTTCGCCCCCCGCACCGCGCCGCGCGATGCGGCACAGCCTCCGGGAGCGGGCCCGCCCGGCCGGCAGACTCAGACGTTGAAACGGAAATGTACAACGTCGCCTTCCTGCATGACGTATTCCTTGCCTTCCAGACGCCATTTTCCGGCGTCCTTCGCGCCCTGCTCGCCGCCACAGGCGACGAAGTCACCGTAGGCGATCACCTCGGCGCGGATGAAACCCTTCTGGAAGTCGGTGTGGATCACGCCAGCGGCCTGCGGTGCCGTCGATCCCCTGCGGACCGTCCAGGCACGTACCTCTTTCGGGCCCGCGGTGAAGAAGGTTTGCAGATCGAGCAGCCGGTACGTGCCGCGCACCACCCGGTCCAGACCCGGCTCGGACAGCCCCAGTTCGGCCAGGAACTCGGTGCGCTCCGCGTCCTCCAGCCGCGCGATCTCCGCCTCCAGCGCGGCGCAGACCGGCACCACCTCGGCACCCTCCTGCGAGGCCCGGGCCTCCACCTGGGCAAGCATCGGGTTGTCGCTGAACCCGTCCTCGGCGACGTTGGCGATGTAGATCAGGGGCTTGGCGGTCAGCAGGTGGAGGTCGCGCAGCAGCTCCAGCGCCTCCGCGGAAAGGGCCTGAGCGCGAACGGGAGTGCCCTTGTCGAGCCCCGCCGCCGCCCGCTCCGCGATCTCGAGCCGCGCGATCGCCTCCTTGTCCTGCGACTTGGCCGCCCGCGTCAGGCGGGTGATCGCGCGGGATACCGTGTCCAGGTCGGCCAGCGCCAGCTCGGTCCCGATGATCTCGATGTCCGACAGTGGGTCCACCTTGCCGGCCACATGGATCACGTCCTCGTCTTCGAAACAGCGCACGACCTGTGCGATCGCGTCCGTTTCGCGAATGTGGGCGAGGAACTGGTTGCCCAGGCCCTCGCCTTGCGCAGCCCCCGACACCAGCCCCGCGATATCGACGAACTCAACGGTGGTCGGCAGCACGCGTTGCGGCTTCACCAGCCCCGCGAGCACGCCGAGCCTCGGATCCGGCACCTCCACCACGCCGACATTCGGATCGATGGTGCAGAACGGGTAGTTTTCGGCCGCGATGCCGGCCCGGGTCAGGGCATTGAACAGAGTGGACTTGCCGACGTTGGGCAACCCGACGATCCCGCACTTCAGACTCACGCTTCTTTCTCCCCATTCGGTGCGGGCTTCGTGTGCAGCCGGCGCACCGCCAGATCCCAGTCTCCGCCGACGAGCGCATCAACGACCTCGAGCGCGGCGTCGATGGCCTGCCGCATCTGCTGCTCCTCTTCCCGTCCGGGCCGCTCCAGCACATAGCCGATCACCGCATCGCGCATCCCCGGATGGCCAATCCCGATACGCAGCCGGGAATAGTCCGCACCGAGATGACGGTGCAGGTCACGCAGACCGTTGTGCCCCCCGTGACCGCCACCGGCCTTCAGGCGTGCGGTGCCGGGCGGCAGGTCGAGATCGTCGTGGACGACCAGGATCTCCGCGGGAGGGATGCGGTAGAAGGCGGCGAGCTTCTGCACCGCACTGCCGCTCTTGTTCATGAAGGTCATCGGCTTCTGCAGCAGGCAGTTCGCGCCACCCGCGACAATCCTGCCGACCTCGCCCTCGAAGCGCGATTCCGCACGGAACGAACTGCCCCGATCCGCCGCGAGCCGGTCCGCAAACCAGAACCCCGCGTTATGCCGCGTATCGGCGTAACGCGGGCCCGGGTTGCCCAGACCGACCAGGAGCCGTACCGGCATGTCGCGGCCAGACGCTTTGCGGGCCGGGAATCAGTCCTCGGACTCGAGGCCCTCGACGCCCGGCTCGGCCTCTTCCGGCTCCGCCTTCTCGCCGCGCGGCAGCAGCACGCTGACCACGGCGGAGTCGTGCCCCTCGTGGGTCAGCGCCACGATGGTGACGCCCTCGGGAAGTGCCAGCTCGGACAGGTGCACCGTCTCGCCAACATCGAGGTCGGCCACGTCCACCTCGATCGCTTCCGGAAGATCCGCGGGCAGACACTCGACCTCGACGTCGGTCAGCTGCCGGTTGATCATGCCGCCGCCGGTCTTCACGCCCTTGCAGGCCTCCTCGTTCAGCAGGTGCAGCGGGACCTGCACCCGGATCGTCTCGTCGGCGCTGACCCGTTGCAGATCGACGTGTATCAGCGTGGGCTTGAAGGGATGGCGCTGCAGGTCGCGCATGATCGCGCGCTCGCGCCGGCCTTCGAGGTTTACCGTGAGAACCTGGGAGAAGAAGGCCTCGTTCTTCAGGTTCAGCAGGATTTCGTTGTGATCCAGCGTGATCGCAACGGCATCCTTGTGCCCGCCGTAGAGGATGCCCGGCAGCTTCCCCGCGCGACGCAGGCGGCGGCTCGCACCCGATCCCTGATCCGCGCGCGGCTCGGCTTCAATGACAAAATCCGTACTCATGACGCTTTCTCCAAAATGATCGCGCCTCATCCGCGACCAGATGAGGCGCCAGCAGGGGCCAAGGGGGCCCGGTCAATGCCGCCCGGGATGGGCGACCGCAACGATTCAGTCCACGAACAGCGAACTGACCGATTCCTCGGTGTTGATACGGCGGATGGGCTCCGCAAGCATTTCCGCCACCGACAACTGGCGGATGCGGCCGCACGCCTCAGCGTTCGGCTGCAGTGGCAGGGTATCGGTGACGACGAGTTCGTCAAGCAACGAACCCTCTATGTTAGCAACTGCCGGGCCGGAAAGCACGGCATGGGTGGCGTAGGCATAGACCTTCTTCGCGCCGTGCTCCTTCAGCGCCCCGGCGGCCTGACACAGGGTGCCCGCCGTATCGACCATGTCATCGATGATCACGCAGCACTGGCCCTCGACGTCGCCGATGATATGCATCACCAGCGACTCGTTGGCGCGCGGGCGGCGCTTGTCGATGATCGCGAGGTCGGCGTCGTCGAGCCGCTTGGCGATGGCCCGCGCGCGCACGACGCCGCCGACATCCGGTGAGACGACGGTAACGTCCCCCGCCTCGCGGCGCCAGATGTCGCCGAGCAGGATCGGGGAAGCGTAGACATTGTCCACCGGCACGTTGAAGAAGCCCTGCACCTGGTCTGCATGCACGTCGATGGTCAGCACCCGGTCCACGCCCGCCGATTCGATCATGTTGGCGACAACCTTGGCCGATATCGGCACCCGCGCGGATCGCACCCGGCGGTCCTGGCGGGCGTAACCGAAATACGGAATCACGGTGGTGATGCGCCCTGCGGAGGCCCGCCGCAGCGCATCCACCATGATCAGCAATTCCATGATGTTGTCGTTGGTTGGACGTCCCGTCGGCTGGATCACGAAAACATCACGCCCCCGGACGTTCTCGAGAATCTCGACCTGCACTTCGCCGTCGCTGAAGCGGCCGACGGTGGCCTTGCCCAGACGCAGGTCCAGGTGCTCCGCGACCCGCTGCGCGAGCGGCAGGTTCGCGTTGCCCGCAAAGATCATCATTCGGCTCTCGTCCGCCACGATCCCCCCGATATGCATGCATCGAACAGTGCCGACGGCCCCGGGCGGGGCGGGCCGGCGCGGGAATTCTAGCGCAGGATGATCATCGGGTGTCGCTACCGCCCCGGTGGTGTTCCGGCGGCAGGGTTCCTGCAGGGCCGGGTCGGCAGGATTACGGCGCTGCGCGCCGCCCTCCTGCCGGCCCCGCTTCGTGATGCCCGGCGGTCTTCCGGCATCACGGTTTCTGTATGGCTGGGCCGGCAGGATTCGAACCTGCGAATGCCGGGATCAAAACCCGGTGCCTTACCGCTTGGCGACGGCCCAATGAATCGTTGTCCGGCTACGCCCGGTCAGTCTCCGGGGGGTGCCACTCGCACAGCGGCGACCGGTTGGCAAGGCGACCCACCCAGCTGCGCCAGGGACCAGGCTGCGCCTGCTGCGCCGCCCGGGCGGCGGCTTCGTCGGCAAACAGCCCGAACAGACAGCCCCCGGTTCCGCTGAGCCGGGCCGGGACCCCGGACGACTCCAGCCACTCCAGCGCCGCATTCACGGCGGGAAAGCGCCGCCGCACCAGCGGCTCGAAGACATTGCCGAGAAACTCGTAACCCGACGCGCTGATTCTCTCGGGGGGACAGTCCCGTGTCAATTCAGTCGAACCGAACATGGTTGCAGTGGATACCGACGCCCCGGGGTCGATCAACAGCACCCAGGGCGTGTCCGGCGCCACCGGGACCAGACGTTCGCCGACGCCCTCTGCCCACGCCGCGTGCCCCTGCACGAACACCGGCACGTCGGCACCCAGCCGCAGCCCAAGCTGCGCCAGGATCGGTAGCGGCAGCCCCAGCCCGAACAGGTGGTTCAACGCAACCAGCGTGGTCGCGGCGTCCGAACTGCCCCCGCCAAGCCCGCCGCCAACGGGGATGTTCTTCGTCAGCGCAATCCGCACGCCGAGCGGATACCCGGTGCGTTCGGCAAGCAGCCGCGCCGCCTTCACGCAGAGATTGTCTCCGTTCACGGCAGGCACAACCGACCCGATTTCCACCCGCCCGGGCGGTAATGGCGAGAACTGCAGCCAGTCGCAGGGACCGACGAACTGGAACACGGTCTGAAGTTCGTGGTAACCGTCCGCACGGCGTCCGGTGATGTGCAGGAAGCGGTTGATCTTCGCAGGTGCCGGGAACCGGACCGAAAAGTCCGTCTTCACGACGCCGGCACCGGAGGGCCAAGCTGCCAGCGCTGGATCCGCAGTTGCAGGCGCAGGTCCCCGCGATGCAGCTCCAGGGACGTCGGCATCGCCACGGCGCCGGCATCCTCGAAGGCCCCATAGACGATTTCCCAGCCATCCTGGATCAGCCGCGAGGGGCGTCCCGCCGGGTCCGCGCGGAGATCAAAGCCCGCTCCCGGCCGCGCGATCCCGCGGACCCAGGCGTCGAGGCCCGAGACCGGGATCGCGCGCCCGGTGATCCGCGCGATCAGCAGATCGGGGTCGGAGGCCTGGTGCCGCTCACCATCCCGGGTCAGCAGCACCGCGCGCTGGCGATCAAGGATCAGCCGTCCGCCGCCGCGCCCCATCGGGCCGGAGAGATCGATCACCTGCTCCGGACCCTCGACGCGCCAGCCGAGCTGTCCCGTCCAGGTCTCGTCCGGAAGTTCCAGGATCAGCCGCCCGGCCAGGCGCCACGTCTCCAGCTCTTCGACCAGCGCGGTGCGCTCGGCGAAGGCCGCGCGGGCGGCGGCGTCGTTCCGGGACGGCTCGGGCAGCGTGGCACAGCCCAGGAGGCCGAGCAGTACAAGACTGGACAGCGCGAAGGAGCGCAATCGTCCGGGAAACCGAAACAGGCCCATGGGGTTCAGCTCGAGGGATCCGGAAGCGATAACCGCGGCGAGGGCCGCATCAGTCTTCGAGCCCCCGGCTGACCCGGAGCAGCCGCTCGTGCTCGGGGTCGCGCTCCAGCGCCTCTTCGATGATCGCCCGCGATTCTTCCCGTCGGCCCACCTCCCACAGCACCACCGCGAGGTTGCTGGCGATCTCACCGTCCTGCATCAGCGCGTAGGCGCGTTCGAGTTGCACAAGCGCTTCCTCGAAACGCCCCAGCCGGTACAGCACCCAGCCGTAGCTGTCGATAATCGCGGCGTCGTCCGGGCGTTGCGCGTAGGCACGCGTAATCAGATCGTAGGCCTCTTCGTAACGCTCGGTCCGATCCGCGAGGGTGTACCCGAGAGCGTTGAGCGCCGACGCATTGTCGGGATCCATCTCGAGGATGGCGCGGAAATCCGCCTCGGCCGCCGGGATGTTGCCTGCCCTTTCGTGAACCAGGCCGCGCAGGTACAACAACTGCTCTGAAGCGGGAAACTCGATCAGCCCCCGGCCCAGGCGCTCGAGGGCCGTATCGAACCGGCCCTTCTCCCGCAGCACGTTGCCCTCTACCAGGTAGGCGCGGAGGGCGATGCCCTCATCGGGGTCCTGCTGGAGGCCCTCGAAGACCGGTCGCGCTGCGGCATGACCATCGAGTTCGGCCGTCAGGCGCGCCAGCCTCAGGCGGGCGTCATCCGCGTGTTCGCCGGCATCGACCGCCTGGTAGGACTCGCGTGCGGCCTGCAGGTCGTCCGCCTGTTCATGCAGGCGTCCGAGATAGTAGTGGGCATCCTGGGTGCGGCGCCCGCTCGCCAGTAGGCGCTCGAGGTATTCCTGCGCGAGTTCGAAACGGCCGGCCTCGAGACTCAGCAGGGCCGTGGTCAACAGCAGATCCGCATCCTCCGGGTCCAGGGCCAGAAGCCGGTCGAATTCCGGGCGTACCCGCTCGAAATCCTCCACGTCCACCAGCGCTCTGGCGTAAGCGAGGCGCAGCTCGCGCCGCTCGGGGTGCAACTCCACCGCGGCCGCCAGCGCGGCGAGCGCCGCCTCATCGTCCTCCATCTCGGTGAGGACGCGGGCCAGCGTCATGCGCAGCTGCACGGCATCGGGGAACCGGTCCACGCCGGCGCGGGCGACCGTCCGTGCCCGTTCCAGCTCCTCGAAACGCAGCGCGAGCTCCGCATGCGCCTGCCACCCGGCGGCCGCATCCGGATTCGCTTCGACCAGCCGTTCCACTGCCCGCAAAGCCGCCCCCCGATCCTCGGACTGCGCGAGCAGTGACACCACGACGCGGTAACCCTCGTCGGCGCCAACGCTGTCGACGATGGTTTGCAGCAATTCGGCCGCTTCCCGGTCACGCCCGGTGCTGGTCATCAGCACGGCGGCGATCTGCATCGCCTCGGCGCTATCCGCCGACAGCTCCAGCCAGCGCTCGGCGCCGGCGAGAGCCCGCGGATGGTTGCGCGCGAGCAGACTCAGCCGGGTGGCACGCTCGGCCACCTGGACGTCGCTGCTGCGACGAGCGGCAGCGAGGTAATAGCGGCTCGCCTGCTCGTAGTCGCCCGACTGGGCGGCCATCTCGGCCGCCAGCAGGCTGAACAGCACCTCGGACTCGGGATCTTCCGCCACTGCAGGCCCGGGTATCGAGAGAATCGGCGGAACCTCGATATACTCGGAACCGGATGCATTGAGGTCGGTCTGGGCGCAACCCGCGAGGAGCGCGGCGGGGAGCGCGACAGCGAGGAGTCGCGGCATGACAGGAAGATTCCACATGATTTCGACGCTTTGGACGATGGACAGGCGCAACGGGTTCCAACGACAGGATCCGCACCCACTGTATCTGATGGCGCCAGGCAGTACACTACTGCGCTGCTGATCACAACATGGCACAACAGAAGCCCACCTGATGCTGTTCACCCTCGGAATCAACCACCGCACTGCGCCGGTCCAGGTCCGCGAGCGCCTCGCCGTCAACGAGGTCCAGCTCGGAGAAGCGCTGGATTCGCTGCACAGCGGCGTGAGGATTCCGGAGGCGGCGATTCTGTCCACCTGCAACCGCACCGAGATCTACTTCCGGGAAAACGACCCGACCGGAGAGGAGCGCGTGCTGGACTGGCTGGGCGGCTTCCACGGCATCCGGCGCGACGAGCTGGAGTCGTATCTGTACCGGCATCATGACAACGAGGCGGTGCTGCACACGCTTCGCGTTGCCTGCGGACTCGATTCGATGGTGCTCGGCGAGCCGCAGATCCTCGGCCAGATGAAGTCCGCGTATCAGCACGCCCACTCGGCCGGGACCCTGGGACTGTCACTGGAACGCCTCTTTCAGCACGCCTTCGCCACGGCCAAGGACGTCCGCACGTCCACCGCGATCGGCGCCAGCGCCATCTCGGTTGCATTCGCCGCGGTGTCGCTCGCACGCCAGATCTTCGGGGACCTGAAGCCGCTCACTGCGCTGGTCATCGGGGCCGGCGAGACCATCGAACTCACTCTGCGCCACCTGGTCGGTCACGGCGTCGGGCACGTGATCGTCGCAAACCGGACCGTCGAGCGGGCCCACATGCTCGGCGACCGTTTCGGGGCCGAACCGATTCCGTTGACCGGACTCCCGGAATACCTGCACCGCTGCGATATCGTGATCAGCTCCCCCGCCGCGCCGTTGCCGATCCTCGGCAAGGGCGCAGTGGAACGGGCGATCCGCAGGCGGCGCCATCGTCCGATGTTCATGGTCGATATCGCCGTTCCACGGGACATCGAGCCGGAGGTGGCCGAACTGGAGGACGTCTACCTTTACACCGTGGACGACCTGCAGGAGGTGATCAGCGAAAACATGGCCTCCCGCCAGGCGGCGGCGGAACAGGCGGAACAGATCATCGCCACCCGGGCCGACGAATTCATGCGCTGGCTGCGTGCGCGGGATTCGGTGGAGAGCATACGGCAGCTCCGCGAGCAGGCGGAAACGATCCACCGGGAGACCCTCCTTCGCGCGGAGGCCCAGCTGCGGGCCGGCCATCCGCCGCAGGAGGTGGTCCAGCAGCTGGCCCACCTGTTGACCAACAGGCTGATGCACGCCCCTTGCAAGAGCCTGAACGTGGCGGCACACGAGGGCGACGCCGAACTTTTTCGGGCCGCGCACCGGCTGTTCCGGCTGCCCGGCGCGGATGACGGGGAACCCCGGGACGATTCGTGAAGGAATCTTTCCAACGCCGGCTGGAGGGTCTGGCCGAGCGCCACACCGAACTCGCGGGACTGCTGGCAGCGCCTGATGCCGCGGCGGATCCGGATCGTTTCCGCCGACTCTCGGTCGAGTACAGCCAGCTGGAACCGGTCGCGACCGCCTGGCGCGCCTGGATCCGCAATCGCGACGAGCTGGCGGCCACCGCGGCACTGCTGAAGGATCCCGAACCCGAGGTCCGGGAACTCGCGGCCGACGAGCAGGCAAGGCTGCAGGCGGAGGCCGAGCGGCTGGAAAGTGATCTGCAGTCGCATCTGGTACCACAGGACCCGCATGACGAGGCCAACGTGTTCCTCGAGATCCGGGCCGGGACCGGCGGCGACGAAGCCGCGATCTTCGCGGGCGACCTGCTGCGCATGTACAGCCGCTACGCCGAACAGCAGCAGTGGAAGATGGAGATCCTCAGTGCCAGCGAGGGCGAACACGGAGGCTTCCGCGAGGTGATCGTGCGGATCGTGGGGCACGGCGTGTATTCGCGGCTGAAGTTCGAATCCGGAACGCACCGGGTGCAGCGCGTTCCCGAGACCGAATCCCAGGGCCGCATACACACCTCGGCCGCGACCGTCGCCATCATGCCCGAACTGGCAGAGGTGGAGATGCCGGAGATCAGCCCGGCCGACCTGCGCGTCGATACCTCCCGGGCCAGTGGCGCCGGCGGCCAGCATGTGAACCGCACCGATTCGGCGGTCCGGCTGACCCACCTGCCTACCGGCATGGTGGTCGAGTGTCAGGACGAGCGCTCCCAGCACAAGAACAAGGCCCGGGCGATGACCCTGCTCGCCGCACGGCTCTACGAGGCCGAGCGCAGCCGGCAGGCGGCAGAGCAGAGCGCGACCCGCAAGAGCCTGGTGGGCAGTGGCGACCGCTCCGAGCGCATCCGCACCTACAATTTTCCGCAGGGCCGCGTCACCGATCACCGGATCAACCTCACCTTGTACAAACTGGACGACATGCTGTCGGGAGGTCTCGATCCGCTGATCGATCCACTGACGCACGAACACCAGGCCGAACAGCTGGCCGCACTTGCCGACGACTGACGCAACCACCGTGTCTGGCCTGCTCGCCGAATCCCGGGAGAGGCTGCAGCGGGCCGGGATCGAGCAGCCGGGGCTCGAGGCCCGGCTGCTGGTGAAGCATCAGCTGGAAAACACCGATGCCGAACTGATCGCCTTCGGCGAGCGCCCGGTAACCCCGTGTCAGGCCGAGGCCGTGCGCATGCTGATCGCCGCGCGCGTTGCGGGGCAACCGATCGCCTACCTGCTCGGCCAGCGCGAGTTCTGGTCGCTGTCGCTGCGGGTGGATGCGGACTGCCTGATCCCGCGCCCCGAGACCGAGCTGCTGGTCGAACGCGCATTGAGGCACCTGCCCCCGGGCCCGGCGCGGGCGCTGGATCTGGGAACCGGCTCCGGCGCGATCGCGCTCGCTCTCAAGAGCGAGCGGCCGCAACTGCAGGCCTGGGCCAGTGACGTCGACGCCGGGGCTCTGGCGATGGCGGCGGCCAATGCCCGCAGGCTCGAACTGGCCGTGTACTGGTTCCGCGGGCGCTGGCTGGAGGCGGTTGCGTCTCGCCCCATCTTTGACCTGATCGTCAGCAATCCGCCCTACATCGCCGCCGACGACCCGCACCTTTCGGCCGGGGATGTGCGCTTCGAGCCGCGCCGTGCGCTGGTGGCCGCGGAAGGCGGGCTCGCCGATCTGCGCACGATCGCCGGAGAATCGCTGTCCCGGCTGAGACCCGGGGGCTGGCTCCTGCTCGAACACGGCGCCGACCAGGGATCCGCGGTGCGCGCGCTGCTCCGTGAGGCCGGCTGCCGCGAGGTCTCGAGCCACGCCGACCTCGCGGGACTCGAACGCGTTACCGAGGGGTGCGTGGCGGCCTGAAGTCCGATGGTTCGAACGGGCTTTCCGAGCGACTGGGCAAATGATGCGGCGCCAACTACCATACGAGCCATGGACTCGACCATCCGCACACGGGAATTCGTTTTCCGCGGGCCGCGCCACGAGGCGGACCAGGCACCGTCGGCCGCACTGCTGCTGGCCGATTCGCCGATGGTCTCCGAGGTATCTGTCGCCGGCCCGAACCGGGTGCTGGTGAGCTACGATCTGCGCGAGGTCAGCTTCGCCGAGATCGAGTCCGCCCTGGAAGAGCTCGGCTTTCACCTCGACAACAGCCTGCTCACCCGGTTACGTCGCGCCTATTACGCCTATTGCGAAGACACGAGTCGCGCCAACATGCAGGTCAGTTCCAACTGCTTCGGGCACTGCGCGCGGCGCATTTTCGTGCGCCATTACCAAAAGAGCGAACACGGCTGCCGGGACCCGCGACCGTCGCACTGGCGCTCGTACTGGTGAGGCGCGCCCGGCACGGGCATTCGGCAACGCGGAGCCCCGCGTGAGCGACGAACTCCTGCTGCGTTACAGCCGCCAGATCCTGATGCCGGACATCGGCACCGAGGGGCAGGAACGCCTTGCGGCCGCCCACGCGGTGGTGATGGGCCTCGGCGGCCTCGGATCGCCGGTCTCGGCCTACCTCGCGGCTGCCGGAATCGGGCACCTGACCCTGGTCGATTTCGATCGCGTGGACCTGAGCAACCTGCAGCGGCAGATCCTGCACGGGCAGCACGACATCGGCCGGCTCAAGGTCGAATCGGCCGCAGACAGCCTGCGCCGCCTGAACCCCGGTTGCCGGCTGAGCACGGTCGCCCGACGACTGGACCTGGCCGAGCTTGGGGCACTCTGTGCCGAAGCCGACGTGATCCTGGACGGGACCGACAATTTCGCCAGCCGGGCGCTGATCAACCACGCGGCAGTGAATGCCGGCGTGCCACTGGTCTCCGGCGCGGTGATCCGCTTCGAAGGGCAGGTGGCGACCTTCGATTTCCGGGATCCATCGTCGGCCTGCTATCACTGCCTTTACGGCGACGGCGAGGAACTCGGCGAGACCTGCGGCGAATCAGGGGTGCTGGCCAGCCTTCCCGGGGTGATCGGCAGCCTGCAGGCCACCGAGGCACTGAAGCTCCTGCTCGGTTTGCCGACGCTGGCCGGAAAGCTGTTGCTGGTCGATGGGCTGGCGATGAGCTTTCGGACCCTGTCGCTGTCCCGCGACCCGGCCTGCCGGGTCTGTGGGCCGGCAGCCCCCGCCGCGGGCACGTGAGACTGACCGCTCCCGGAGCGTGCAGCGAAGCTTCAGTGCCGGGTGGAGCCTACGGCCGGCTGCGGCTCCGCGGCCGCGAACAGGGCCTCCGCGTCCACCGCATCGAGACGGTAGCGGGCGTTGCAGAACTCGCACGTGACGGCGACCTCGCCCTCCTGCTCGAGCGTTGCCCGCACCTCGTCGGGGCCGAGCCCTTTGAGCATCTCCTCCACCTTTTCGCGCGAGCAGCGGCAGCCGAAGTGCACCCGATGCCCGGTCAGCAGCCGTACGCGTTCTTCGTGGAACAGGCGACCGAGCAGCGCTTCCGCCGAAAGGCGCAGCAGTTCCTCCCCGGACACGGTGTCGCTCAGCAGGGTCAGGCGCGTCCAGTCCTCGGAATCGCGCGGCGTGGGGGCGCCGTCGGGCCCCGGCATGCCCTGCAACAGCAGGCCGGCGACACTGTCCGCGCCGGCCGCGAGCCAGACCCGCGTCGGCAGTTGCTCGGAGCGCTCGAAGTACGCGTCCAGTGCGGCCGCGAGCGACGGACCCTCCAGCGCGACGACGCCCTGGTAGCGCTCGCGCCCCGCGCCCGGGTCCAGCGTGATCAGCAGCCGGGCGTCCGCACCGAAGATCGCTGCGAGGTCGCCGTCCGGGATCTCCCCGCGGTAACGGGCAAGCCCGCGCAGGCTCTGGTTTCCGGTGGCCTGCACCACCAGCATGTGCAGCGGACCGGAGCCGGTAACCTGCAGGATCAGGGAGCCGTCAAACTTCAGCGTCGCCGCGATCAGCGCGACGGCGGCATAGGCCTCGCCGAGCTGCCGGCGCACGGCTGGAGGGTAGCGGTGGCGCTGCAGCAGGGCCTGCCAGGCGGCATCGAGGTGGACCCACTCGCCCCGGACCGGCGTGTTCTCGAGCAGGAAACGCTGCAGGGTGTCGGGCTCCGTCATCATGCCCTCTCCGACCGCCGCCCCGGCACCCGCGTTCAGTCCCGGTGCAGCCGCGCCCGCAGCCGCTCGTTCACCTGTGCCGGATTCGCCTTGCCCTGGGTCTTCTTCATCACCTGCCCGACGAAGAAGCCGAGCAGCTTGTCCTTGCCGGCCCGGTATTGTTCAAGCTGCGCGGGGTTGGCCTTGATCACCTCGTCGATGATCCGGTCGATCGCACCGGTGTCGGTGATCTGTTTCAGACCGCGCGCGGCGATGATCGAGTCGGCATCGCCCTCGCCGGCCCACATCGCTTCGAAGACTTCCTTTCCGATCTTGCCGGAGATGGTCTCGTCCTGGATCCGGGCGAGCAGCTGCGCCAACGCCGCCGGCGCCACCGGACTCCGGAGCACCTCCAGCTCGGAGCGGTTCAGTGCCGCGGTGAAGTCCCCCAGCAGCCAGTTCGCGGCAAGCTTCGGCGCTCCGCCGGCCGCCACCAGCGCCTCGTAATAGTCTGCCAGTTCGCGTGTGGAAGTCAGCGCGGCGGCGTCGTAGCCGGACAGCGCATAGTCACGCGCAAAGCGCTCGCGCTTTGCATCCGGCAGTTCCGGCATCTCCGCCCGAATCGCCTCGATGGCATCCGCATGGACCGCCACCGGCAGGAGGTCGGGATCCGGAAAGTAGCGGTAGTCGTTCGCCTCTTCCTTCGAACGCATCGGGCGGGTCTCGTCGCGGTCGGGGTCGTACAGGCGCGTCTCCTGCACCACCGAACCGCCCGACTCGATCAGGTCGATCTGGCGCTCCACTTCGAAATTGATCGCGCGTTCGACGAAGCGAAACGAGTTCAGGTTCTTGATCTCGGTGCGGGTACCGAAGGATGACTGCCCCACCGGCCGGATCGACACATTCGCGTCGCAGCGGAAACTGCCTTCCTGCATGTTCCCGTCACAGATGTCGAGGTAACGAACCAGCGCATGCAGCTTCTTCATGTAGGCCACTGCCTCGCGAGCCGAACGCAGCTCCGGCTCGGAGACGATCTCGACCAGCGGCGTACCGGCACGGTTGAGGTCGATGCCCGTCATCGTTCCGAAACCCTCGTGCACGCTTTTCCCGGCATCCTCTTCGAGGTGGGCCCGGGTGACGCCGATGCGCTTGCGGTTCCCATCTTCGAGCTCGATATCCAGGTGGCCCCGCGCGACGATCGGCAGCTCGTACTGGGAGATCTGGTAACCCTTCGGAAGATCGGGGTAGAAATAGTTCTTGCGCGCGAAAATGGAGCGCGGCGCGATCTCGGCCTCGAGGGCCAGCCCCAGCATCACGGCTTTGCGTACAACCGCCTCGTTCAGCACCGGCAGCACGCCCGGCAGACCCAGATCCACCGCACAGGCCTGCCGGTTCGGCTCGGCGCCGTAGGCGGTCGCGGCCCCCGAGAAGATCTTCGACACGGTGTTCAGCTGGGTGTGGATCTCCAGCCCGATCACGGTTTCCCATTCCATTCTTCGCACGCCCCTAACTGGCATGGCTCCGGGCGACCCCGAAGGATGACAAGTCCAGCCACGGATACACACGGATCAACACGGACAGGGCTTCAATCAAAAAAGAGCCGTGTTCATCCGTGTCCATCCGTGGCTCTGGTTTCACGTTAAGCGAAAGCCGCGGGCATCCGCTGATGCCAGCCGGTTTCCTGCTGGAACTGATGCGCCACGTTCAGCAGGCGAGCCTCGTCGAAGTAATTCCCGACCAGCTGCAGCCCAACCGGCAGACTGCCGACGGTGCCTGCCGGCATCGACAGCCCGGGGAGGCCGGCCAGGTTTGCCGCAATGGTGTAGATATCGGACAGGTACATGCTGATGGGATCCGCGCTCTTCTCGCCCAGCCGGAACGGGAGTTCGGGGCTCGTCGGGCCCGCGATCACGTCGACCTTGTCGAAGGCTCGGCGGAAGTCCTCCGCGATCAGCCGGCGAACCTTCTGGGCCTTCAGGTAGTAGGCGTCATAGTAGCCCGCGGACAGCACGTAGGTCCCGATCATGATGCGCCGCTTGACCTCGGCGCCAAAGCCCTCTGCGCGCGAGCGCGTGTACAGGTCCATCAGGTCGCGGGGGTCGGCGCAGCGGTGACCGTAGCGCACGCCGTCATAACGGGCGAGGTTCGACGAACACTCGGCGGGGGCGACCACGTAATAGGCCGGGACCGAAAGGCCACTGTTCTGCAGGCTGATTTCCACCGGCTCCGCCCCGCGCTCGCGCAGTACCGCCAGTGCGTCCTGCACCGTACGGCGTACCTCCGGGTGCAGCCCGTCGCCGAAGTATTCGCGCGGCAGGCCAATGCGCAGACCCTTGAGATCGCGGTCCAGCCCGGCGGTGAAGTCCTCGTCCGGCCGTTGCAGGCTGGTGGAATCGCGCGGGTCGAAGCCGGCGATCGCATTCAGCACCAGCGCGCAGTCCTCCGCACTGGCCGCCATTGGCCCGCCCTGGTCCAGGCTGGAGGCGAAGGCGATCATCCCGTAGCGGGAGACCCGTCCGTAGGTCGGCTTCAGCCCCGTAACGCCGCAGAAGGCCGCTGGCTGCCGGATCGAGCCGCCGGTATCGGTACCGGTCGCCGCCGGTACCAGGCGCGCGGCCACTGCGGCGGCCGAACCGCCCGACGATCCACCCGGGACCCGCTCCGGGTCCCAGGGGTTGCGGACCGGTCCGTAATGGCTGGTCTCGTTGGACGAGCCCATCGCGAACTCGTCCATGTTGGTCTTGCCGAGCATCACCGCCCCAGCGGCGTTCATGCGCTCGACGACCGTGGCGTCGTAAGGGGCAACGAAGGAATCGAGCATCTTCGAACCACAGCTGGTCCGCACCCCCTGGGTGCAGAAGATGTCCTTCTGAGCCACCGGAAGCCCCAGCAGCGGCGCCCGCTCACCCTTCGCAAGCCGCTGGTCCGCCGCGTCCGCCGCGGCCAGCGCCTGTTCAGGGGTCACGGTCACGAAGCTGTTGATGCCGGAATCCAGTCGCTCGATCCGCCCGAGGTAGAGCTCGGTCAACTCGCGGCTGCTGATCTCGCGGGTCTGAAGGCGCCGCGCCCAGCCCGAAAGGGTGTCCAGTGTCATGGCCGGGGGTTCCGTCGCTGGGCAGAAGTGCCGTTCATTCGATCACGCGTGGCACGAGGTAAACCCCGCCCTCCACCGCCGGCGCGATGGCCTGGAACAGGTCGCGTTGATCCGGCTCGGTGACCTGATCGGGACGGAGTCGCTGCTCTGCATCGAGGGGGTGCGCCATGGCTTCGACACCCTCGATGTCCGCACGATTGAGGGCCTCGACGTAATCGAAGATGTCGCTGAGGGCGGCTGCGAAGTCTTCGGCCTCGCGGTCATCCACGGCCAGACGCGCCAGGTGCGCGATCCGGCGGACTTCTTCACTGGTCAGGGACATGGCGGATACTTCAACGTATAGTACGCGGGAGCGCAAAGTTACCACAAAGGCCACCTTGCCCAAAGCAGCGGGGCCTTGCTAGAGTTTCGCGTCTTTTCCGCCCGCCACTTGGATCAGGTCGAACCATGTTCAAACGCTTTCTGGGGCTGTTTTCCAACGACATCTCCATTGACCTGGGTACTGCCAACACCCTGATCTACATGCGCGGGCAGGGCATCGTGCTGAACGAACCATCGGTCGTGGCCATCCGGCAGGACCGTGGCCCAGGGGGGCCGCGGTCGCTGGAAGCTGTCGGCACCGAGGCCAAGAAGATGCTCGGCCGCACGCCGGAGAACGTGACGACGATCCGCCCGATGAAGGACGGCGTGATCGCCGACTTCACCACCACCGAGAAGATGCTCCAGCACTTCATAAAAAAGGTGCACGAGCGGCGGGTGTTCCGTCCCAGCCCGCGGGTACTCGTCTGCGTGCCCTGCGGTGCCACGCAGGTCGAGCGCCGTGCAATCCGCGAGTCGGCGTTTGGTGCCGGCGCGCGCAAGGTCTATCTTCTGCAGGAACCGGTGGCGGCGGCGATCGGCGCCGGCATTCCGCTGGACGAGGCCGTGGGATCAATGGTGCTCGACATCGGCGGCGGCACCTCCGAGGTCGCGGTGCTGTCGATGAACGGCATCGTCTATTCCGAGTCGGTGCGTATCGGCGGCGACACCTTCGACGAGGCGATCATGTCCTACGTCCGCCGCAACTACGGCGTCCTGATCGGCGAGGCAACCGCGGAACGCATCAAGCACGCGATCGGTTCGGCCTATCCCGGAAAGGACCTCCTGGAGATCGAGGTAAAGGGCCGCAACCTCGCTGAAGGCGTGCCGCGTTCCTTCACTCTGAACAGCAACGAGATCCTGGAGGCGCTGCAGGATCCCCTGCACGGTATCGTTTCCGCGGTGCGCACCGCACTGGAACAGACACCACCGGAACTCGGCGCCGACGTGGCCGAGCGCGGCATCGTGCTGACGGGCGGCGGGGCCCTGCTGCAGCAGATCGACCGTCTGATCATGGAGGAAACCGGCATCCCGGTGGTGATATCCGAAGATCCGCTCACCTGCGTGGCGCGCGGTGGCGGACGTGTGCTGGAGATGCTCGACGAGAAGCGCGTCGACTTTCTGACCAGCGAGTAACCGTTCCCGCCGGCCGGAGGACGTCTCATCGAAAAACCGCTGTTCAGCCTCGGGGCATCGCCGATCCTGCGGCTACTGGCCGTGCTGATGATCGCCCTGGCGCTGATGGCGCTCGACCACCGGTTCAACCAGCTGCAGACCCTGCGCAGCGTCTTCGCCACCATCGCCTACCCCGTGCAGCTGGCCGTGGACGCACCGATCCGGGCGGGCAGCCGGATGCTCGAGTCCTTCTCGCGCCACGAGCAGCTCGTGCTGGAGAACCGGCTGCTGCGCTCGGAGCTGATGGAGATGCGCGCACGCCAACTGCGCTTCGATGCCCTGCAGGCGGAGAACGATCGCCTGCGCGCGCTGCTGCATACCTCCGCGCAGGCCACCGAGCGGGTCCAGATCGCCAAGCTTCTCGCAGTGGACCTCGACCCCTTCCGTCAGCAGATCGTGATCAACAAGGGCCGGAGCGACGGCGTATACGCCGGACAGCCATTGATCAACGCGGACGGCGTGATCGGACAGATCCTGACACCGCACTGGGCGAGCTCGACCGCGCTGCTGATCTCGGACCCGGGCCACGCGCTGCCGGTGATCGTCGAGCGCACCGGGTTGCGCGCCCTGGCCGTCGGCTCCGGCAATCCACGGCGCCTGGATCTGCGCCATGTCCCGCCGCAGGAGGACATCGAGGAGGGCGACCTGCTGCTGACTTCGGGCCTGGGCCAGCGCTTTCCGGCAGACTACCCGGTTGCGCGCATCGTGTCGGTGGAACATGAGCCCGGCCAGCCCTTTCTCGCCATCGCGGCCGAGCCCCTCGCCGCGTTGG